>JBOHWJ010000029.1:0-6532 GCA_050736495.1 Binataceae bacterium (SeqCode)
TGTTGGGATTGAGCTGCGCGAACAGCGGGTCGGCGTTGAGCGGATGGAGCAGCGCGTAACGAATAGCGGTATCGGGGTCGGGCAGCGCGTCCAGCGGCGGCGGCGGATAAACCACGCGGGTCCCGGCCGGCAGCTTCTCCAGCATGAAGCTGTCGCCGTAGGGAATTATACGCGGCTGCGAACGGCGGTTTAGCGTGACGACGAGCTCGCGCCGCGCGCCCACTTCGCGTTTCAATTCCGCCGGTTTCAGCTCCTTGAGCTTAGTTTCCGGCCGTGCCATCGATAGCTCTCCCCATCCATGTGCGCACCGTTTCCCGGTCGAACGCGGCCGGGCCGCGCCTTGCAGGTTTCTCGAAACGAATTACGGGCCACTGGCGGCTACGCGCCGTCGCCATCAATTTGCGATCCGGATTTACCGCCACCGGATGGCCCAGTGCGGCCAGAAACGAAAGGTCGTAGTGTGAATCGGCGTAACCCCAGCAGGCCTCAAGGCTGAGTCCGTTGGCGGCGGCGTACTCGGCGCACCATACCGCCTTGGCGTCGCCCGCCATCACCGGCTCGCGCAGACGTCCGGTCGCGTGCCCGCGGCTGTAGACCAGGCGATTGGCGGCGAAGGTTTCGACGCGCAGAAATTCGGCCAGCGGCGCGACGATAAAGTCAGGCGAGCCCGTCACCAGCACCGGCTCGATTCCCACCGCCCGGTTCGCCTCGATCATCTCGACCGCATGCGGATAGAGATGGCCGCGCAGGATGCGCTCGCAATACTCTTCACCCAGCGTCCATAGGCGGTCGCGCGAGATGCCCTTGAACACCTCGAACAGGGCGACATTGAGAAGATAGCGATCGCGCTGCTCGGCCAGTGCCAGCATCGGCAGGCGCGCGGCAAAACCAAGCAGGTAGCCGATGCGTCCGCCCCATTCGCCGAGATTGCCCAGGATGTAGAGCGCCGCATGGACGAGGTTCAAGTCGGCCAGCGTGCCGTCGAAGTCGTAAAAGGCGGCCGCCGGCCTGAACGCCGCGCGCGCGCCGCGGCTTTTCGATGGTCGATGTGGTGACGTTCGATGTACTGACATGTCAGTCTAGTTTTGGCCCTGAAAAGGCGCTGCCGGTGCCGTTTGGCGGCCGCCCCATCCGGCTGCCTCGAGCAACTCCGGACGGGCCACGCCGCGCAACCCGAAGTTCAGGATTTCCTCGACCATGTTGCCGATATCGCGGCGGCGATGGTGCGACAGAGCGGCAACCACTTCTTTGATTCCGCCAAGGATGCAGTAGGCGGCCACACGTGTATCGCAGTCCCGCACCAGGCTCATTTCGAGCCCGAGGTCCAGTGATCGCTGAATCTGATCGGCGATCTTCTCATAGAAATCGCGGATGCGCGCGTCGAGGTCGCGGTCGAACCCGGTCGAATGGTTCAACAGGATATCGGTCAGCTCCCGCTCAGTCAGCACGAATTTCAGCACCCGTCTCAGGTTGTTACGCAACTGCTGGACCGGGTCGGGTTCGTCGGGTCCGACGCGAATTCGCTGAATTCGTAGGCGCAATTCGCCGACTACCTGCTCGAGCAATTCTTCGAAAAGATCCCTTTTGTTCTGGAAGTACAGGTAGAACGTCCCCCGGGCGATTCCGGCGCGCGCAATAATATCGGCGACGTTGGTGCGATGATAGCCCTTGCGGGCGAATATCCGCTTGGCGTGGCGCAACACCTGCTCACGCCGGGCCCCTCGTTCCATCGCCGTTCCTCTCCGCGCGACACTATAAGTGCATTAAACGACTGTCAAACCAATGCCACATCCGGCGCTGACCGTTTGTCAACAGCCTTGCAAGGCTTGTCGCCGCGGTTATGGAGCCGATCGTGGCGCATTCCGTACCGTATGCCTACGGCGACGGCGTCGGTGTCGCCACTTGCGGACAACTGCAAGGTATGGTCGGCGGCGGTCCCACGGTGATCGTGACTGACTGGCTCAAGAAGCCTCCGGCGCTTGCCCCGATACACGAGCAGCCGTCCGTCATGCCCAGGAAAAGGCCATTGCCCTGGTAGCTAAGCGCGCTGTTGGTGGGGAACCAGTTCGCCTGCCCGGTCACGTCGCGATACTTGATCTGCTGCTTGTTGGTGGTTTTGAAATTACCCTGCGCATTGAAGCCGGCCGTACCGCCAGTGGCCGCGATGGTCGCGCTCGTTACTGCCACGCATGCCGTCGGAGTCGGCGTCGGGGTTTTTTTGGCGAACACGGAGAGGTCCTGACCCTGCTCGGCGCTATTGGGTGCGGCGGTCGCCATGGCCCCTTTGGGCGTCTTCGTTGGCGAGGGCGAGGGTGTCGGCGTTGCCGGCACGGGCGTACCCGCGCATATCGTCACGCCCTGTATCGCCGGAACCGGCGCGGGCGGCGGGGACGAAGTGCTACCGCCGCCACCACAACTGAGTAGCAACGCCGCCGCCAGAAACGAAAGCACCGGGACGATCACCAGACATCTGCGCCACCAAAGCATCGAGCATTGACCTATGACGACGAAGCCGCGCGCTGTCAAGCTTCAGCGCGCCCACGCGATTCATCGAGTGAGATCGAGCCGGTGAATTTCGCTCGAAAGACAACGATTGTATGCGGGATGGGCGAAATCGTGATCGACGTACACGAGATCATGCCACCACTGCGGGCGCATATCCTTGAAGCAATTGGCGGGCGACAGTGTGCCGTCGCGGCGCGCGTCGTTGTATTCGCGTACGGCGAGCCGCACGCCAGTCTTGTCCGAGTACAGATTATCGGGGTAGCCACTGATATCGTCGAGCCAGCACCATACGCGCGCCAGCCGGTTCGGCTTGGCCAGCACCTTGAGCGCGGCAACGGTGGATGAGTAGAGGTCGAGATCGAACAGCACCACCGCAAGCGGCGCGTCCGCGGGCCAAACCAGCCTCGGCAGAGTCTCGCCGATGTTGCCGATTACCAATTCGGCGCCGCCGTTCAGTTGTGCGCGCAGCTTGTCGAAGTCCATCGGAAACGAACCGCGCGGCCAGCAGTAAAGCAGATCGCGATAGTCGGAACTGGCGGGCAGGCCGGAGCCGGCGTCGAGCCCGAAAATTACCGTCTTGACCCCGGTTTGGCGCTCGACTTCGACCGCATGATCGCGCAGGGCAAGTAAGCCCGCGCCACCCGCGACACCCATTTCGATCGCCGTGACCCGGCCGAAATCCAGCGCTCTGGCTTGTAGCGCCGCATGATAAAGGCACCATCCGTACCACGGGTACGCCGCCGCGCCGAATCTGAGCCGCTCCGGGTAGGGGCCGAGCTTGAATCGAGTTACCAGGCGGCGCGCCAGCGTCACACGGTACGGCTCCGGATGAAGCAGAATACGAAAGAGGCGGTTCGACTGACGCATCGCTATTGAGTTAAGACGGGCGCGGATGGCTTGGTCAACAGAGCATACTACGTGCGCGGTGCCGTCGAAACGGGTGATAGCGACTGTCTCGAACGTTGAATGCTGGCTGGACCACGGGGCAACGAGGTAGCGGATAAGGGAGGATTAAAAAATGGCGGGCAGTTGAAGGAGGGGGGAGACTCCTCAACGCCCGCCAATGCCATCCGTCTGACGACGAACGGCCCACCCGGCTGCAGGGAGGAGCACGCAACCGGAGTGCGGCTTTTGTCCGCGCTCAATAGTATTCGACGGTGGCATGCAGAAATTATTCAGTCGCAAAAATCGGCGTGTCCGCACACATAATTTTCGACGATTGGCCTCGCTGCGGCGGCCGCTGGACAGCGGGGACAGGTGTGCTAGCGTGTGGGCGATTTTGGACAGATGCGCGCCCGTAGCTCAACTGGACAGAGCATCGGACTTCGGATCCGAGGGTTGTAGGTTCGACTCCTATCGGGCGCGCCAAACGCAATTCGTGCCGGCGGTTCCAATCCAGGTTCAGCGAGCAGACGGGTGTTTCCGCGGCCGTCTTACATAGAAGCACGGCAGGGCGAAGGTATCTCAACCAGCCATCTCGAGGAGAGTCAAACATGGCGATCAAAATTGAGGCTTATGCGCATAAGTACAAGCATGCGAACCTGGAGCGGCGCGATGGAATTCTGCAGGTGACGTTGCATAGCAACGGCGGTTCGCTCCGATGGGGCGGCGGACCGCACGAGGACCTTTCCTACCTCTTTGGCGACATCGCGCGCGATCGCGAAAACAAAGTCGTCATCCTGACCGGTACCGGCGAGACCTTCAGCGCCAATCCGCCGCCGACCGGCTCGGGTACGATCGGATCCCTGGCGTGGGATCGCGTCTACAACGAAGGCAAGTACCTCCTGATGAATCACTTGAATATCGAGGTGCCGATGATCGCGGCGGTAAATGGCCCCGCGCATCGTCACGCCGAGTTGGCGGTGCTATGCGACATCGTGCTGGCGGCCGAAAGCGCCACCTTCCGCGATTCGGCGCATTTTTCCAACGGCACCGTACCGGGCGATGGTGTGCACCTGGTATGGCCGTTGGTATTGGGGCCGAATCGAGGACGCTATTTTCTACTGACGGGACAGACCTTGTCCGCGCAAGAGGCGCTGGCCTTGGGTGTTGTCAACGAGGTATTGCCGCGCGAACGGCTGCTGCCACGTGCCTGGGAACTGGCCGAACAGATCGCCGCACGGCCCGCGCTCACGGTGCGTTACGCGCGCGTCGCGCTGACGCAAGTGATCAAGCGAATGATGCTCGATAACCTGGGTTACGGCTTGGCATTGGAGGGGTTGGGCGCCGGTCAGCATTGGCCAGTGCCTGAGTCACGCTAGCGTGGGTCGCTCTTCACGCCACTAAAACGTGCTGATTTTATATTATTGCCGCGGATGCGGAATGCTTCTCAGCATCCGTAAAGCCAATGAGGAGAGGTATAGGTTCGTCAATTAGGCGAGGTTTTCCGCTAACTACCTTGTCTGTCCCGCATTGCTTGTTACTGTGCGCGGTTCAAATTAATCCTGTATAAACAATCGCTTCTCGTGTTATTACAAGATGTCGGGCGGACTCGGTCACACTATGAGTAACTATCGAATTCGGGTGCAGGTTATTGTCCTATACGAGGTCGTCGCGCGGGCGGATTCGCCCGAAGGCGCCATCGCCAAGGTCGAGGCGCTTGGTCCCGCACAGATCGAAGCTCGTGGCCGCCCGTTGCGCAAGGAGACCGGGCTGGCGGATCCCGCCACGGTTATCGAAACTGGTGTCTAGCGAAGCTTCCGGAATCGCGGAAATTCTGGGATCGTCGCATCCATTGTCTCTTTAGCACGTCGTGCGAAATGCCGTCCTTCCTTGTTTTTAGGGTTCTGCACTTCTCTATGAAGGTAGCCGCGCCGGTCTTGTTCGGCGGAGTCAGGCCAACGGCGCGGCGCAAGTCCAGTAGCGCGTGACCGGCAGGTTAGGCCGGCGGATGTCTCGTCCGGATGGCGGTGGCGATTTGCCGACTCAGCGTCCCGAGTGCGCGGCTTAGCGCCGCCGCCGCGGATTCGCCTTGGCCGATGGGTTCCACGATGTTGGATTGCCCGTGGTAGACGACATTGGCGCCGACCGCATCCTTGACCGTCCAATTCGCCGTCAGTAGCGCGCCGTTGGCCTGACCCTCGAAACGAGTGACCGAAACCGCGACCGCATAGTCGAGCGCGGTCGAAGCGTACCACGGAAATGCGACAATCCGGGCGCCATCGAGCATTGTCGAAAGATCCTCGGAGAGTACCTCGACGAAGCTTTTCTGGAGCGGTGCCGCCCAGAAATCGCGCTCGGAAATTTGGACCTGGTTGGGCGCCACCCGTGTCACCATCTCCTCGCGATCGAGATAGGGCGGCAGGGTTATCGGGCCGAGTCCGATCACCGGCGGGGCGGAACGGCGCACCATCGTGGCGCTCTGGCCGTGCGTGGTGGGTGTCAGCACGAAGAAGCGCGATCGATCAGGCCGCGGCGCGAACACACTCGAACATCCGGCGGGCAGCACCATCAATCCACAGATGGCGCCGCACAGGACGATCAACTTGAACCGCCGGCGGACGCCGCTGAATGATTTACCGAAGGGGTTCATTGATCGTGACCAACCGCCTTTCCACGCACCAGCGCGCTCGGGTTGCGCTGAATGAAATCGGCCAATTGCCGCATCGATCGTGCGGCGTCGGAAACGTCTTGCAGGGTCTTGAGCATCTGGTAGTTGAGCGGAGAATTCGGGGCCACCATGGTTTGCAGGCTGGTGAGAGTGGTTTGCGCGCTGGCGAGCGTTTCGCGGGTCTGCGTGAGCGTCCGCGAGGCGTTATCCGAGGTATGCTGCAGGCTGTGCGTCAGCGGGCCGATCCGGGCGTCGAGGTCAGCAACTGTTGTGCGCAGCTCGGCGGCGGTCTGATTGAGATTTTGCATAGCCGGCCCTAGCGCGCCAACCGCATTCTTGAGCCCAGGCGAATTGATCATTTGCTTGATGGCGTTAAGGGTTTCGGTGGTCGAGGCGATAATGGCGTTGAAGTCGACCTGATTGAGCTTGGTGATCAAATCGGTTGCGAGCGATTGCGCCTGCTCGAAAGCGGTCGGC
>JBOHWJ010000030.1:0-3073 GCA_050736495.1 Binataceae bacterium (SeqCode)
CATCACGCGCCGTCCCGTATGGCCGGTGCCGTAACCAAGCACGACGCGGCCCGGCGCGATTTGATTTATCGTCGCGATGGAATGGACCGTTACCGGCGCGATTCGGTTTGACGCGACCGAAATACCGGTGCCGAGCCTGATGCGTTTGGTATTGGCGGCCGCCAGCGCCATGCAGACGTAGACATCGCCATAGATCATGTGTGAATCGGGGAACCACGCCTGTGCGAAGCCAGGCTCCTCGGCGTAACGGGTATCTTCGATCGCGCGTTCGGGTTTGGGCAAAATCAACGTGCCAAATTCCATGATGGTTCTCCGGCGGGTGCGGGGGCTTGCCTACGGACTGCCTTAACGCCTTTACTACAGGCATACGGATATGAAAAACCTCCGTTCGTCTTCGGTCTGAGTCGAAACTTGGGAGGCGAAGCATGGCAAACACTCCTGATCGCATTCTGGCGACTCATGTGGGTAGCTTGGTGCGGCCGCCAAAGCTGGTCGAGTTTCTGCAACTAACCGAAAACGGCCGCCCCTACGACCGCGCCGCCTTCGAGGCGTGTCTCACGGAATCCGTCGCTGAGTTGGTGCGCCAGCAGGCGGAGGCCGGTGTCGACATCGTGAGCGACGGCGAATTCGGCAAGGACGTTAACTGGGCTTTTTACATTCATCAGCGTGTTAGTGGTTTCCAGGCGCGGCCCGCGACGCCAGCGGAAGAGAAAGATCCGCAGGTGACGCTGGGTTTCCGCGGGCGTGACCAGGCGGCCTTCCCCGAGTTTTACGCCGAGTATTTTCCGACCCAGAATTTCAAGATGCCCCCGGTGCCGATGACGAACGTCTGCAACGGTCCGATTAGGTACACCGGGCAAGCAAAGTTGCAGCGTGATATTACCAACCTCAAAGCCGCCGCCGCAGCGGTGAAAGTTGCAGGCGCGTTTCTGCCGGTGGTTGCGCCGGCCAGCGCATTCCCGGTGTTCAAAAATGAATATTATCTCGATGATCGAGCGATGCTGTTCGCACTCGCCGAAGCGTTACACGAGGAGTACAGGGCGATAATCGATGCCGGCTTGATCCTTCAGATCGACGACGCCTTTCTGCCGTATATGTACGAAAGGCTGGTCCCGCCGATGACGCTCACGCAATATCGCGAGTGGGCGGCGGTGCGTATCGACGCGCTCAATCACGCCCTCGACGGGATTCCCGAGGAGCGGGCACGCTATCATATCTGCTGGGGAAGCTGGAACGCGCCGCATACTTACGACCTTCCGCTGAAGGATATTGTCGATCTGGTGCTCAAGGTGCGCGTCGGCGCTTATTTGTTCGAAGCCGCGAACGCGCGCCATGAACATGAGTGGCGCGTCTGGGAAAAGGTCAAGCTTGCGCCGGGTAAAATCCTCATTCCGGGCGTCATCGCCCATACCACCAATGTGGTCGAACATCCTGAGTTGGTCGCCGAGCGGCTGGTGCGCCTGGCAAAAATCGTTGGGCGTGAGAACGTGATGGGCGGTACGGATTGCGGTTTTGCGCAGGGTCCGTTTACTCGGCGGGTGCATCCGTCAATCCAGTGGGCGAAACTCAGAGCGCTTGCGGATGGCGTCAGGCTTGCGAGCCGTGAACTGTGGGGCAACGCCAATTGACGAGAATGTCCGTTCAAATCCGCGAATTCAAAACGTGGCGGAAGCGCCGCTTCGCGGGGCAAACGACGCGGAAAGAGAACCGCGATGACGGCGCGGGCTGCGTCAGCGGCAGCACATGCGATCGATCACGTCGAGAATCATCGCGGGGCCGCGATCGAATGGCTCGCGCCGAATCGATTCGTTGGGCCGATGCGCCTGATCGTAATCGCCCGGCCCGCAAATCAGCGGAATGATTCCCGCCTGCGAGAACCAGGCGCCGTCGGTGCTGAACAACGCGCCCAGCGAGGTACGCGTGCCGGTTGTCTCGAACAGCGCCTGCTCAAGCGCGGTGCCGCGCGGCGACAACATCGGCGGCACTATCATCGCTTCGCCGACTTCGATAGTCGCCTGGTAATTGGGCGATCCGTAATCGTGCGCGTCGATCGCGTCGAGGCGCGTGTGGATTTCACGGTACATCAGGTGCGGATCGACGTTCGGTAGCGTGCGGTAGGTCAGGCGCAGCACGCATTCCTCGGCGATGACGTTGACGGCGATGCCGCCCGAGATGGTGCCGAAGTTGAGCACATCGTAGGGCGATTCGAAAATTCCCTCGAACTCGGCGCTGCGCATGGCGCGGCGCTCGGCCTGGTAGCGCCCGATGACGTCGAGCACCTTGCCCATCACGGCGATGGCGTTGACGCCGTGCTCGGGGGCGCCGCTATGGCCGCCGCGGCCGCGCACCTTCACCTCGAAAACCGCGATACTTTTGTGGGTATGCAACACGCCGTACGATGTCGGTTCGCCGATCCATGCGAGAGTCGGCCGCGGCACGTCGCCTAAAATTTTCTCCAATTCCGGCGCTACGCGCCGCGCACCGAGGCTGCCGACCTCTTCGTTGGACGTGAAGATGTATACGACGGGCCGCTTGAGCCGGGCGCGGTCGAGTTTCGCCGCCGCGTCAACGCATTGCGCGAGAAAGCCCTTCATATCGGAGGTGCCGCGCCCATAAATACGGTCGCAGACAACTTCCATCCGCAACGGGTCATGCTCCCATCCCGGTTGCCCCTCGACCGGCACGGTATCGAGATGGCCCGAGATGATGAGGCCGTCGGGTTGGGGTGGCCCCGCCCATGCGACGAGGTTGGCCTGCGGGACGCCGCTGAATTCGCTGCGATGGAGTGCGGCCTTGAAGCCGTGATGTTCGAGATGTTCGGCGAGATACTCCATCGCGGCGACGTCGCTGTGCGTACTCACGGTGTCGAACGCAATCAGCCGTCCGAGAACTTCGTCGAGATAATTGCTCATGGCTACGGCTCCCTGGTTATCACCAATCCGCTTCCGCGCAACATCGGCGATCCGTCGATCGCGCATACCGCCGACGCTCCCGCGATTTGGCGCTTATCGGCGCGGCCGGTGACCTGGTAAACCGCCTCCGCGATATGGCCCATGCCGTGCAGCCGCCCTTC
>JBOHWJ010000031.1:0-3408 GCA_050736495.1 Binataceae bacterium (SeqCode)
GCTCGAAGCCGCGCGCGGCGATATTCTGCGCGGCGTCGGCGACCTCATGGATCGGCTTGACGTAGCGTTCGGCAAGGACGTAGGCGAAGACGAAGCCGATCGCGAAAATCGCCAGCGCGAGCGTCAACAGGCGCGTCCGATAGTCGCGCAGCGGCTGATCGAAGTCGCTGAAGTTCGCCACCACCTGCACGTAGCCGAGCACATGGTCTTCGACTTCGACCGGGATAAAGTAGACCGTGCTGCCGGTGCCGGCGAGGCCCAGCTTGGCGCCGGGGACGATGATTGGATCGCTTGGATTACCGCTGTGCTTCGCCATCAGCGAACTTACCGTCGCCGGGCTGAGCGCGGCGCCGATGAGATTGGGGTTGGAGCTATTGATGATGAGGTCCTGGCTGGAGGCGATCGAGACTTCGAGGCCGCGCGTATCGAGTTTCTGCACATAGCCTTGCAGGCGATCGCGGTCGGTGGCGGAAATCGAGGTCAGCTCCTGCACGCTTATCTGGATCGCGCTCGCGAGATCCTTCACCTTCTTCTGCGTGGTGTTGACGATGGCTTCCTGGGTGCCGAGGCTGACCAGCACTTCGGCGCCGAGGGTGAGCGCGAGCAGCACGACCATCAGCAGCGTGAGCTTGGCCTTCAGATTGAGCGCCGGGAATTTCGATTCCATGGCAATTATTCGAGTGCGCGGACAGCGTCAGTGGAGATGCCGCCGCGGCGCGATCGGAAATTTATCAAACGCAGTGGATTTGGCGCCGGCCGCGCACTCTTTTTCGCGGACGCACCGGTTGCGCGAACACCTGTTGTGGTTGCGTGCGTATTACCGCTCGGGCTGGGTCGAAGCTGGACCGACGGGGCGGCCACGTACGAATACCAACAGGCGCATCGCGCAGATACCCAGGCACAACGCGACGACGATCCAGATCAGGTGTTCGAAACCACCGAGGTACCGGATCGCCAGCTCGATCTGGGAGCCGAAGACATAACCCAGCGAAACCACGATCGGCACTGAGATGATGGCGCCCAGCGCGTCATAGAGGAAAAAGCGGCCGGGACTCACGCCGAGTGATCCGGCGGTCACGTAGACCAGCGCGCGCACGCCGGCCAAAAAGCGCGCGTAGAAAATCGCCATATGGCCGTGACGCTGCATGAAGTCCTTGAGCCGATCGATCTGGTACTGTGAGCGCGGACGGCTGAGCCCAAGGTAACGCACCAATCCGGTGCCGAAGCGCCGTCCCAGAAAGAACAGCGAATTGTCCCCCGCCATTACGCCCACCAATGACACCGCGAGCGTCATCGGGTACTGGGTGATGCCGCGATGGACCATGAAGCCGCCTGCCAGCAGTGCCACGTCCTCGGGCACGGGCAGGCCCATCCCGCACAGCAGCAGCACCGCCAGCAAGCCGAGATAAGTGAAGTGCTCGATGGTAGTGGAGACCAGTGTGCCCAAAGATTAACCCTCGTGGCCGTAACGGTCGCGCAGCACATTGAGAATCTGGTCAACCGGCGTGCCGCGGTCGTAGAGCTGGCCCGCGGTAACCGCCTCGCCCACGCAGACGGCGCATCCGGCGCCATGATTGGTGCGGAAGCAGTCGAGCAGATTTTTCATCCCTTCATGCTGTTCGCATCCGCAATAACAGTGCAACTGGGCGAGCAGGTCCGGATGCTCTTCGGCGACTTTATAGGCCTCCTGGGTCTCACCGGTGAAGAGGTCGGGATTGAGCGTCAGGCTGGTCGCCACGGCCGCCGCCGAAGCCGCGCCCCGCGCTTTTATCTGGTAAATCCCGAACATCGCCACCGCCACGATCGCGAAGACGGCGATGCCGGTGATCAAGGCGATAGGCCCCTTTCTATTGGTCGGCATAGGTTGCACCTTCCGGCAGCGTGCTGAAAATGAATCTCGCGGCAAATGAGTTCACGGTCAGCCTGGCGATTTCGGCGCTTCTCAATACCATGCCACTGAAACTATAGCATTTCGATGACCTGCAGGCTGCGCCGTGTGAACCTGTAGAGTGCGGCCGGGCGATGGGGCCCGTGGCGTTTGCGTGGCATACGTTTCAACAGGCCCATGGCGAGAATCCGGCGGCGGAAGTTGCGCCGGTCAAGTTCGCGGTCGAGCACCATCGCGTAAAGCTCCTCCAACTCGGCGAAAGTGAACGTACGCGCCAGCAAATTGCAGGCGATATTGGTGTATTCGAGCTTGGATTTGAGCCGACGCAACGCGTATCCGGCCATCAACGCATGGTCGTAGGCGAGCGGTGGCAGCCGCGGCGGCTCAAACCAGCGGCCCGCCGCATATTTGCCCGAGCATGAGCGCACCGCCGCCGGATCGTCGACCAACGCCATGTAGGCGACCGAGACCACATGCGAGACCGGGTCGCGCGAAGGGTCGCCGAAGGTGAACAACTGTTCGAGATAGGGCTCGGTGAGGCCGGTGGCGTCATAGAGTTCGCGCTTGGCGGCATGGTCAAGCATCTCGCCGACCCTCACCAATCCGCCCGGAAAGGCCCATTTGCCCGCCAGCTTACCGCCCTTCAATTGCACCAGGTAGCAGCGCAGGCGCCCGCCCTCGATCGCGAACAGAACGCTGTCGACGGCGACCTTGGGGCGGGCCAGGCCGCGTGGCGGCGCGCGCCGGGCGGATATCTCCGGCGTGCGCGTATCGCCAGCGATCGCGCCAACTTTCAAATGATGGGCGTCTTCGAGATTCATGGATGCCGGCGGGTTCCATGGCTTGACGCCGATGACGCTCATTTGCGCCGGTGTCCGCCGTACCGCTATGCGCCTAGTTCCAGCATCCGTTCGAGCGCGTTGCGCGCGCCTTCGCGCACGTCGTCGGAAAGTGTAATCTCGTAGCGCAGATGCCTAAGCGAATCGAGTGTGCCCGCGAGCGTGATCATTTTCATATAGCGGCAGAGCTTGCACGCCTTGTAGAAATGCTTTTCCGGCAACTCCATCAGGAGCCGGTCCGAAAGGCCGCATTCGGTGACCACCAGGAACTTGTCGGCGTCACTCGCGCGCGCATAGCTCATCATCGCGCTGGTTGAGAGCACGGCGTCGGCAAGCGCCAGCACGTCCTTGCGGCATTCGGGATGCGCGATGACCTTGATGCCCGGGATCGATCGCTTGACCTTCTCGACTTCCTGCGGGGTTATCTGGTGATGGACGTAGCAGTTGCCGTCCCACGAAACTATCTGTTTGCGGCTCTGGCTCTGCACGTAGTTGGCGAGGTTCTGGTCGGGCACGAAAAGCACGTGGTCCGACTCGATCGCCTCGACCACCTTGACCGCGTTGGACGAGGTGCAGCAGGCATCCGATAGTGCTTTCACGTCGGCGGTGCAATTGACGTAGGAGACGACCTTCAAGTCGGGATAGAGCCGCTTCAATTCGTCCTTGCGATCGGCTAACGCC
>JBOHWJ010000032.1:0-3711 GCA_050736495.1 Binataceae bacterium (SeqCode)
CTGTTGGACCATCCTGCTCAATCATCTAGCTCGAAATCAGCGGCGGCACCACCGTGCTCAGGCGGAGACGGCGCCGCAGGCCGCGCGCGTCTGCTCACGGCGATGCGGCAGACCTGAGATGGCCGCGATTCCCCAGCGAGAATGTTGATGACGAGCAACAGCAGGTAGGCATCGAAGTAACTGGCAGTCACATCATCTCGAAGCGATCGATCCGAGGCGATCGGTCCGAGCGCCGCCCCCGCCGTGCTCGCCAGCTAGATCAACCCGGAGATAGAGCCGTAGCGCTTAATCCCGAGCGATTCCGCGATCATCACGGGCACCAGCATCAGCGGCGCACCAAGCGTGAGTCCGAAGCTCAATACGCACGGCCAGCGGCACCATGAGGCGCCGTCTCAGTAGCGGCCGCCGAGCTTGCCATGGTCCCAAGTGGACACCTTATGCGGCGTCACCTTGAGCACTACACGCTTGGGCGCGCTCGTCATCGGACCGCGCGGAACCTGGGCTTGTCCGGCTTCCTTTCCGGCGATCTCGCGCATGACGTTCGCCACGGTCTCGGGGTCTTCGATCACCTCGCAGTAGCCGCGAATCATGACGCCGCGCAATTCCGCGTAGCGTTTGCCTGATTCGACCATCACGCCGACCTTCGGATTGCGCCTGGCGTTGACGACCTTTTGCGCCTTCCCGTACGAGGTCATGTAAATCACGTCGCCTCTCGCCATGTAATTCATCGCCACCACGTGGGGGAAGCCATCCTTGTCGACCGTGGCCAGCGCGGCCTTGTGCGGTCCGTTGAGAAATTCAGTCTTTTCCTCGGGGGTGAGTTGAATTTCGCGCCGTCGGCTCATTCGATGTTCCTTCAACCAGGTTTCACTGCGGCTCAATCGCACACATACTATTATTGCGGATCGGCGAGCTTGAGCAATTGCTTACCCAAATTAGCGCCGGTGAACAGACGTATGATCGTTTTCGGCGCGTGCTCGAGTCCTTGTTGCAGGTCGAGCTTGTTTTTGATTTTGCCGTCCGCATGCCACTGCGCGAGTTCGACCATCGCTTCCGGATAGCGCTCGGCGAACTGGAACACCAGGAAGCCTTCCATCCGCGCGCCGCGAAAAATCAGATTGAAATAATTTTTCGGGCCGGCGCCGAAGACGCCGTCGGCCTCGTTGTAGCGGGAGATCGCACCGCACAAAACGATGCGCGCGCCATTGGCGATCCGCGCCAGCGCCTGGTCGAGAATCTCGCCGCCGACGTTGTCGAAGTAAACATCGATGCCCTTGGGGCAATGATGTGAAAGCGCGTCGCCGACCTTTTCATTCTTGTAATCGACAGCGGCGTCGAAACCGGCTTCTTTCGTGAGCCATTCACACTTGTCGCGTCCGCCCGCGATTCCGATCACGCGGCATCCCTTGATCTTGCCGATCATCCCGACTACCGAGCCGACCGCCCCGGCCGCGCCCGAGACCACCAACGTGTCTCCGGCCTTCGGTTGCCCAAGCGCGAGCAGACCGAAATACGCGGTCAATCCGGTGGTACCGAGCAACGAAAGCGCAAGCAATGGATCGGTGCCGGGCGGCAGCTTCCGCATCCCGAACAGATCCTTGCCATCGGTCACCGTGTAGTCCTCCCATCCGAAGAGACCTTGCACGAGATCGCCTTTGGCGTAACCGGACTGCTTCGATTCGACGACCTGGCCGACCGCACCGGCGCGCATCACCTGCCCGAGCGAGATCGCCGGGATATAAGTATCCGTCGACATCCATCCGCGCTGTGTCGGGTCGAATGAAAATGCAAGGTTGCGGACCAGAAGCTCTTCATCTTTGGGCGGCGTTACCGTCGTTTCGTTCCAGCGGAAGTCGCTTTCCTTGATTAATCCCTGGGGCCGAGCCGCCAGCAGCCATTGACGATTCTTCAATTCCGCCATTGGTGTTTTCTCACTTCGCACGCGCGTTTGCCGCGCCCGCCGTTTGACTCAAGATACCGCCCGCCGCGGCGCCATTGTGCCACAATACGGCAACGTCTCCGCCAGTCAACCGGCATCGTCGAGTCCTGGACCCAACCACCGCACCGGCTCGATCCGTCCCCCCTCACACGCATCTCGTCCCTCAGTGGCGATTTGAATAGCGGGTATACGGCCAAATAGGTATTCTCACTGACTATTGTCTCATTGCGAATTCCTCCGTCGCCCGCATAAGCAGTCCGGGCGGGTATGTCATCGAGGCACCATCCGCCAAGCCCGTGCTGCCCAATTCGCCGTACAGCCAAATCACGACTTGCCGGAAGGCCGGTAATCGGCGCGGTCACCAATCGTAGCCGTGATCAACTCGAACACCGGATAGCGGCCGGCAACGGCGTCGAAGGCGCTCGCGGGCGAGCCGGCGGGCATCGGGAAGTAGCGCTGGACCGTGGTTTTGTAGCGGTCAAGATAATGCTTGAGCAGGGCGGGTTTTTGCTCATTCGCAACCGGATGAAGCGTGTATTCGATTCTTTGCGACCCTTTCTTGAGCGTCACGCGACCCGCCGCTTCCGCGTTGCGGACCCATTGCGCGCGTCCGCGACCGCATACGAGGTAACGCCTGTTCTCTACGTCGAGAACGTTGACGGGTGTCGAGTAGGTATTGCCGGTCTTGCGGCCGCGCACCTCCAGCAGATAGTTGTGCGCGAGGCCGAGACCGAGGCCGACCATTATGCCAAACAGGCGATTGAATACGCGCTCGCCCGCACCTGGCTTTAGAAACGCCGCATTCGTATCCGCCATATAGATGACCTCCAGCCGCCGGCGGAGACGCCGCGCATTCCTGGCGTGCGGCAACGCGGCGGCCCTCGCGTATATATAGCGACGGCCACGTATATATATAACCGCATCTGGCCGCCGCCGCAGTCACCTTTTCGCACCGGAAGGCCCGCCGCCGTGTTGAAATGATGCGCGCGGTGCGTGCCGCGTTCGGGTTCTTAACGCGCGATGGTGCGTTGGCGGCGTGCTTGCCGCGGTCGCGTGACCCCTATAATTCAATCCCCATGTGCGAAGCTGTTGTCCAGACCGGCGTCGTGCCGATGCCATTGGCGCGGCGCCAGGCGAACCGAATTGGGCGGTCGAATGAATCCGCAGGCTGACACCATCGTCGCGCCCGAGGCCAAGCCCAGGCGTATCCGCTCGATGTTTGCGGCAATCGTGCCGCGCTACGACACTGTCAACAGCCTGATGACGCTTGGGCTCGATCGCCGGTGGCGCCGCGATACAGTCGCGATCGCGCGGGCGCACGGCGGTCTCGCGCTCGATATCGCGACCGGTACCGGTGAACTCGCCTTCGAACTTACACGCCAAGGCGCCCGCGCCGTGGTTGGGGTGGACTTCTGTTCCGAGATGCTGACTGCCGCGGTCAAAAAGCGCGCGGGCGCTGGTGTCGATTCCGGCAAGGTCACCTTTCTCGCCGGCGACGCGATGGCGCTGCCGTTCGCCGACGCCACCTTCGACTGTATCGTCAATGGGTTCATGCTGCGCAATGTCGCCGACCTCGGCGCAACCTTCGCCGAGTTATGCCGCGTGCTCAAACCGGGCGGCCGCCTCGCCTGTCTTGACCTGACACCGCCGCGCGGTCCGATGCGTGGCTTCTTCGCGCTTTATATAGCCACCTTCGTGCCACTGCTCGGCATCATGGTGGCCGGCAATTATGGCGCGTACCGTTACCTGTTTCAGTCGCTCAGCCTCCATCC
>JBOHWJ010000033.1:0-2409 GCA_050736495.1 Binataceae bacterium (SeqCode)
AGTCGCTCAGCCTCCATCCTGACGCCGATCGCATTTGCGCGATGATGCGCGCGGGCGGATTCAGCGAGGCAACTTATCGGCTGACCGGATTCGGCACCGTCGCCATTCATCTCGCGCACAAGGACAGTAAGGACAGCGCGGCCGGGCGGCTTACGAAAAGCGCGGTGTAGTGCGATATAATCCGCCTGCGCCGCGGTTGCGGCTACCTGGCGGAGCTAATCAGCCGCGCAATGCTGCGGAGCGCAAGTGCACACCGCGACGCGTATTGGGGCCACGGCCGCTCAACGCCCACTCAACGCGCTGGCCCGCGTGATGGCGGCGAATCTGCACGCCGCCAATATTCTCGTCAAAACGATCGTCCGGATGGGTTTGCACCGACATGGGTGGGCACTGGTGCTCCGCGCCGAGCAGGGCGCCGATACCGGGCGCTGTGGCTGGCGGCTTGACGGCGGCGCGACCGACGGATGCTTCAGCAATCGCAAACCGAACGCCTGGTGGCGAAAAACGTGCGCGACAGGCCTTTCGCCGCATGAAAGGCGGCGCGTCAACGCGCCAAATGGGCTGCCAATAAGGACGGCATATTGTTATTGTTTTTCGCGATGAGGGGAGGCGTATGTGGTAACGGTACTAATGCGGAAGCGTCAGCTATCCCGAAGCTCCAATTGAGTGGCTATGCCGACGATAACGCCGGCACCGATTACACGGCGGGCGCCACCGCCGCTCCCGCTGGCAGCACCCTGTTTCACTATGCGCCGATACTGGTCGCGCTGCTCATCGTAATCGCGGATGCGGGACAAAAGACCGATCCCGATCTATGGGGCCATATCCGCTTCGGCCAAGCCGTACTCGCCACCGGCCATCTCGCCACCCGCGATCTCTATTCGTACAGCGTTCCTGGCCATTTGTGGCGCAATCACGAATGGCTCACCGAAACGGTGATGGCACTCGCCTACAACCATCTCGGAGTGCTCGGGCTCAAGCTGTGGAAGTTCGCCTGCGTCGCCGCGACGATCATTTTCATGGCATTCGGGCTGGCCGAGACCGGCGCATCGGCCTCGATCCAGTTGGACACCCTGGCGATTGCGGCGGTGGCGCTGATGCCGCAGATGCAGTTCCGGCCGCAGCTCTTCACTTTCATGCTGCTGGCCGCGATGCTCGCGCTGCTCGCGCGGCATAACTACCGCCGCGCCGGGCCGCTGTGGCTGGCCGTTCCGATGATGGTCCTGTGGGCGAATCTCCATGGTGGTTTCATTATGGGCATCGTCGCACTCGCGGCCTATACGGGCGTCACCGCGACGCAGGATCTCACCACCGGCGCGGGCATCGGCCGCACGCTCAGGCTTGCGGCGGTGACGTTCGCGGCCGCGCTCGCGACGCTGGCGACGCCCTACGGAATCGAGATCTGGGCGACCGTGCTGCACGCGCTGCGCGATCCGATGACGCGCCTGGCGGTGACCGACTGGCAGCCGCTGGCCTTCGCGATGGGTAATCAGTGGCATGCGGGCCATTTTGGCGTCATATACTACTTATTGGTTGTCGGGCTGATCGCGGCTTTCGCGATCGCGTTCGTGCTCGAACCGCGCGGCGGCGACCTTCCGCTGGCCGTGATCGCGGCGACCATGAGCGTTGCGGCGTTCATCGCCGTGCGCAACATGCCGCTGGCCGTAATCGCGTGTGCGGCACCGCTTGCGCGCCATCTCGAACTCATCGCGGCGCGCCGCCGGCGGCCCGTTCAGGTGCACAAACCCGCAGGTGGCGCGCCCGAACCGCCCGGCCGGCCCGGCGTCAATCCGTGGATCGCGGCGGTTATCGTAATTGTGCTGGCCGCTTACACCGGTCTCTTTTCGAACCGCATCGAGCAAGAGATGGCCTATCCTGGTGGCGCCGTCGCATTCATGCGGCAGCATGGTTTGCACGGCAACATCCTGAACGATTTCGGCTGGGGCGAATATCTGATTTGGCACTGCGCGCCACAATCGAAGGTCTTTATCGACGGACGTTACGACACGGTATATCCGTACTTCGTAATCGATCAATATGTTGATTTTCGCTTCGCGCGGCCCGGGGCGCAGGCGGTCCTCAAGCACTACCCGCACGACTTCGTTCTGATCAAGCCGGATTCACTCGCGTTTGCCCTGATGCGTCGCCAGGCCGGTTGGAAGATGATCTATCGCGACAGAGATTGCGCACTATTTGCGCGCTCCGATTCGGCCGCCGCGCGGATTCCTCAGGTTTCGCTGACCGGCGCGGCCACTAAGGCCGGCTACTTTCCATGAAGGCAGCGCCGCGCGGTCCGATGCGTGGCTTCTTCGCGCTTTATATAGCCACCTTCGTGCCACTGCTCGGCATCATGGTGGCCGGCAATTATGGCGCGTACCGTTACCTGTTTCAGTCGCTCAGCCTCCATCC
>JBOHWJ010000034.1:0-14223 GCA_050736495.1 Binataceae bacterium (SeqCode)
TCAACGCCGTTCCCACCGAGGCGCCGTCCTTGGCGCCGATATCGAGAATCGCGTCGTCACCGTCGAGCGCGACGATCTTTCCGCGCAGCGGATAATCCTGCTGCAACTGTTGCAGGATGCCCGCGGCGGTTTTGTCGGCCACGGTCAGGATCTGCGCCGGACCGTTGCCCTGCTCCGACAGGTTCACCTTTATCTCGGTGCTCTCGGTGTCGATCATCTCCAGATTGACGACGTACTGGGTCTTGCTCAAAAACACGATATTACCGGTGGCAATCATGCGCGCAACGAGGATTTTACCGATCCGCAGGCGCGTCGCCGGATCCGACAGATCGCTCATACTGAGCTTCAATTCCCGCAGCACCTTGTCGAGCACATGGCGGTCGACGATTTGCACTCGCCTGGTCCCCGCCAGCGACTGCTGAATTCGCGCGATCAGCGCTTCATGGAGCCCGGCCAATTCGGGCGAGCCACCCGCCGTGCTGAAGTCGAGGAACGCGACAACCATCGGACGTGGCGTCCATGGGTCGGACGGCCCCTGGTTGTGCTTGCCCTTCAGCAGCGCGGCGGTCTCCTCGATGACGTCGTGCTGGGCCTTCGGGTCATCGCGATACTTGATGTCCGCGCTGACTTCGTCGTGCAACACGCGCGAGACCTGGTTGTTCGGATTGAGCGTAGCCGCGCGCGCCAGCACAACTTGCGCCCTGTCGAGATCGCCTTTCTTCTGGTACTGCGCACCCTGCTGGACCAACGCCGCGGCCTGCCGCGCGTCGCCGGGCGATATCGAGCGGACTTCGGCGACCGGGAAGTTGGTGCCCTGGCCATGAACGTACGGATGCTGTTTGCCGCCGGTAATCAGCGGCACCTCGTCGGAAGCGTAGGTGAAGAGGTCGAGAATATTGACCAGGCCGTTACGCGCGGCGGCGCCGTCCAAACCCTGCAACAACGCATAGGTGAAGGCGCCGTGCCCCTTGGTCTCACCGGGCAAGCGATATTTCGAATCTTCCCACGAACTTTCCGTACCCTCGCTCGAGCTCATGATGTAGGCTTCGGGCATCCTGGGTACCAGTTGGGAGACCAGGCTGATGCCGCGCGCCTTGGCCGTGCGGCTCTGCAATTGTTGAAGATCGCGCACCTGGAAATTGAGGTCCGCCGCGTGACAGGTATCGACCACCAATATCGTTCGCGCGACGCGCGCGCCAATCTTCCGCACCGCCGCTTCGAATTCCGAGACCGGCAATCCCGCCGTGGTGAGGTTCGAAAGATCAGCCGGGTATGGGACGAAATAGAAGGTGCCGTTTTCCGTGACACCGTGCCCCATCAGTGCGATCACCGCGGTATCACCGGGTGCCGCCTGCGCAAAGAACGAGTTCAGGCCGTCGATGATGCTTTTGCGCGTGACCTGGTCATTGACGAGAACGTCGGTCTTAATGTCCTGGAAAATACCGGCGGCGCGTTGCTTAAGAGTGGCCGCCAACACCACGGCGTCGTTGTCGGCGAATTGCAAGTCGATCATGGGGTTGTGGTACTGGCTGACGCCCACCGCGAACACCCAGAGCGTTCCCTTGGGCTTAATCTGCGGCTGCGCTGGCGCCTGGTCCGCGGACGCCGGCATGGCCGTGCACAACGCAACGCTCAAAAGCCCCACAATAAGGAAAAGGAAGGCTCGCAGTCCGTGCGCGAAAGCCCTTCGCGTGAAAACTCTTAGATCGTTCAGACACCTAGCGCTTCCCGCCAAACTTAAACCCTCCCTTGAAGTTTCGACTTCAAAACGGCTCCGCGCTCGCACGGGTCCCGGCCGGCGGCCGATGACGACGAGCGTACGGTGCTCACGGCGTGGCCTTTATCTTTATCGCGCGCCCACACATCTAATGCAATTAGGCGCCAACCTTTGACCGGGTGCGTTCAAATTTTTGCTTTCGCCCTCGCCCGCCCTCCGTAAAGCGGCTGCGAGCGAAGGCCATGCGGGCCGCCCGAACCACGTTTGACCAGGCTCAATCGCGCCGCCGGCCGCGGCATGCACGCCCGCGGCAGCGTGCGCAATTTGTCCACGCATACCCGCGTCAATTTTTGGATTGCCGCGTCTGTTCCGCGCGGACGCCCGACGCTACACTCTCATCGGTTTCGGAGATCCAAAAGTGAACGCCGCAAAATTTTCGCCCCGCAGGATATGCCGCCTCCTGTGCGCGATGCTTTGCATCGCATTTGCCGCATGTGGCGCAACGAACCTGCCCGCCCCGCAATCAAGGGCGCCAGCCGTCGCCGCGGCGCCGCCGCCGCCCGCGCCAGTCGCCGAAGCCGTCGCCTCCGCGCCCCCTTTCACGCTGGCGCCGGCGCCGCGGGTCGCACCATCCACCGTCGCGGTCGCCGACTTCGAGGGCGGCAGCGTTCCGCCCGATAAGAAAACTGAATTCTGGAGCACGGCGTTGGCGAGCTTTCTCATTGCCGACCTCGCCGCCTCGAAAAATCTGAGACTGGTCGACCGCGCGCATCTGGCCGAAGTGCTGCGCGAGCAGCGCCTGTCGCTGAGCGATCTCTCCGACACCGGCACTCGCCTGCGTATCGGCAAAATCGTAGGGGCGAAATATTTCATCTTCGGCACGTACACGATTGTCGGCGGCGAAGCCGCGCTGACCGCCCGCATGGATTCGGTCGAGACCGGCCAGATTATCGAATCAAGAAGCATCACCGGCCAGGACAGCGTAATGCCTGAACTTGCGCGCCAGCTTGCCATCGCCTTCCTCACCCCGCTCGACCGCATCGTCGCCGAACGCGAACAACATCTGCCGCCCGAGCGCGGCGGGCCGCCAGCCAGCGCGCAACGTTATTTTGCCGAGGGACTTTCCCTGGAGCAACAAGGCCAGTACGACAGGGCCATCGACATGTACACCAAGGCACTGACCGCGTTTCCTCGCTATGCGGAAGCCCGCCAGCATCTGCAGAGCGCTTCCGAAGCGGCCGCCCGCGAATAGTGTGCTCGATCGCGCCGTACGGTTTGGATTTGGCCGCGCCGGGAGCAGAATCAGCCGAGATGTCACGCATGACGTTGCGCGCGGTGCGGCCGCCGACCGCGCGTATTTTTGACGATTGACCTATAACCGGCAAAATCCGGCGAAACCATGAAGGGAGGACCGCACGATGGCGCCCAGGCTCACCATTGACGAAGTCATCGCCACGTTTGAGAAAATCAGCAACTGGGGCCGCTGGGGTAAAGACGATGAACGCGGCGCACTCAATTTGATCACCGCGCAAAAACGCATGGCCGCCGCGCGCTTGGTGCGCAGCGGTGAGAGCGTCTCGCTGGCGCTGCCGCTGGCGACGGTCGCCGCGGCCGACAATCCGATGCCGGTGACGCACCTGATGGCGCAGGTCGGTTACGACGCCGACAAGCTCGGTCCCTTGCCCTACAGCGCGGATTATTTCGCGATTGCGCCGCACGGCCATGCCATCACTCATCTCGACGCGCTCTGCCATGTGTTCTGGCAGGGCAAGATGTACAACGGCTTCGACGCCAGCGAAGTCGGATCGCATGGTGCGCGCAAATGCGCCATCGACGTCGCCAGCGACGGCGTGGTGAGCCGCGGCGTCCTGCTCGACATCCCGAAAATCAAAAACGCCGAATGGATGGAGCCGGGCGATCGCATCTTTCCGGAAGATCTCGAATCCGCCGAAAGGGACCATCGCGTCCGCGTCGAAGAGGGCGACGTTCTGCTGATTCGCACCGGGCGCGCGCGCCGGCGCAAGAGCAAGGGCCCGTGGAACAGCATGCAGGAGGGGCTCCCGGGTCTCGACGCGTCATGTTTGCAATGGCTGCACGATCGCGGGGTGGCGTTGCTCGGCTCGGACAGCACCAGCGACGTGGTGCCGAGCGGCTACGATCGCATGGTGCGGCCGATTCACGTCGGCACGCTCGTCATCATGGGCATACATCTGATCGATAACGCCGACTTCGACGCGGTTGCGGCGACGGCCGCGCGCCTTGGACGCTACGAATTTCAGTTCGTGATGGGCCCGCTGATTCTGAAGCGCGGAACCGCGTCACCGGTGAACCCGCTCGCGATCTTCTAGCCTCGCCGCTCGCGGCATTCAGCGTCAACCGATGCGCCGAATGCTCGCGGCGCGGCATCCACCGCGATTGCCGACACGCTATCGACCGCGTTAAGGTCGGCGCAGATATCCTGGGAGGTAACCCCATGGCGAGTTGGCAAATCGGCAATGCCCGCGTCACACGTTTGCAGGAGCAAGAGCCGTTGTGGAAGGGCACGATGGTGCTGGGCGACGCGACTCCCGACAACGTCAAACGCGAGGGCGATTGGCTCAAGCCCTTTACCGACGACAACGGCAGGTTCCGCCTGAGCATCCACGCGCTGGTGGTGGAATCGGAAGGCCGCCGGATCGTGGTCGACACTTGTGTCGGCAATGACAAAAAACGTCCCGGCTTCGCCGATTGGAACGATCTGCATCTGCCGTTTCTGGCTGAATTCGACAAGGCGGGCTTCACACGTGAGTCGATCGACACCGTCGTCTGCACCCATTTGCATCTTGATCACGTCGGCTGGAACACGACGCTCGACAATGGGCGCTGGGTGCCGACTTTCCCGAAGGCGCGTTACTTGATGGGACAGCGCGAATGGGACCATTGGTCGAAATTCGACGGCAGCGCCGATTTCAAAAACCCGATTGAAGATTCCGTTCGGCCGGTTATCGACGCGGGCCAGGCCGAACTGGTGCAACCCGATTTGAAAATCACCAGCGAAGTATGGCTGGAGCCGACCCCGGGCCATACGCCCGGCCACATGAGCGTGCGTATCTCGTCGGGCGGCGAGAACGCGGTGATTACCGGCGACCTGATCCATCATCCAATTCAGATCGCGCATCCGGACTGGATCTGCGGCTTCGACGTTGATCCCAAGCTCGGCAGTGACACGCGAAAGAACTTCGTCGAGCGTTTCTGCGATCAGCCGATTCAAGTCATCGGCACGCATTTCGCGGGGCCGACGGCAGGCCATATCGTGCGCCGCGGCGGCACGTTTCGCTTCGAGCCCTGAGCGGCTACTGAGAGGAGACTCGGATGGATTTCAAATTTGGCGCTGAGGATGAAGCGTTTCGCCGGGAATTCCGGAACTGGCTCGAACAGAATCTGCCACGCGACTGGCGCGATGACGGCGAAATGTCCGATCCCGATACCCAGGAGGAGTTCGAGCGCCGCCGCACGTGGCATCGCAAGCTCGCCGATGGCGGCTGGATGTGTATT
The DNA here is from genome assembly GCA_050736495.1 of Binataceae bacterium (SeqCode). Lineage (GTDB taxonomy): Bacteria > Desulfobacterota > Binatia > Binatales > Binataceae > JBOHWJ01. Next base: position 5,252 of record JBOHWJ010000034.1, read on the forward strand.
CACTGGCCCAAGGAGTACGGCGGCCGTGGCGCCACGCTCCTGCAACAAATCGTTTATCAACAGGAACTCGACCGCGCGAAGGCGCCACCCACCGTCAACTTCCAGGGTATCGCGCGCGTGGGTCCGACCCTGATGCAATGGGGGACGCCGGAACAGAAGAAGCGCTACATCCCGAAAATTCCGCCCGCCCAGGAGATTTGGTGCCAGGGACTGTCGGAACCGAATCATGGCTCCGACCTTGCCGCGGTCGAAACCCGCGCAGTCGACAAGGGCGATTACTTTCTCGTCAACGGCGCCAAGGTCTGGACCTCCAACGCTCATCACGCGGATTTCAGCACCCTGCTCTGCCGCACCGATCCCTCGGCACCCAAGCATAAGGGGCTCAGCTACCTGCTGGTCGATCTGAAAACTCCCGGCGTAACCATCCGGCCGCTGATACAGATTACCGGCGAGCACGGCTTCAACCAGGTTTTCTTCGAAGACGTGCAAGTGCCGAAGGAAAATCTCGTCGGCGTAAAAAACGAGGGCTGGCGCGTCGCCATCACCAACATGATGTTCGAACGTACGATTCACGGCGGCCGCACCGACATGATGGTCGAGGTCCGACAGCTCGCCGGCCTCGCCCGGAAAGTGCGGCACAATGGCGGCACCGCTGTCGACGACAGCTACGTGCGCGACAAAATCGCGGCCTTCGCATGCGAGGCGGAAGGCCTCAAGTACACCAGCTATCGGCAGCTCACGCGCCAGCTAAAGGGACTGCCGCCCGGGCCGGAAGGCTCGATGATGAAGCTCTGCACCACTGACCTGAATCTGCGTATCCAGAAATTCGCAATGGAATTGCTCGGACCCTATAGCCAGCTCGAATACCAGTCGGAGCAGGCGATCGACCATGGCAAATGGCTGCATCGGATGCTGGCGACGCGGCGCGGCACCATAGCGGCCGGCACCAACGAGATTCAACACAACATCATCGGCGAACGGGTATTGGGATTGCCAAAAGGCTGAAGGTGTCCGCGCGTCCGAGAATGCGTAAGCGGGGCAGTCTGGCGCTCGCAGGCGCCAGGCCGTCCTATTTTCAGGTGGCGCGATGGATCGTCAACCATGGCGATCGCAAAATCCTCCACCGAGATCCAGCTTTTTTTGGATCGGTAAGATGCTCATTTTCGTCGAGACGAACTGCCCATACGCGCGTCGGCGAAAACTCGGCGGAAGAAGACAGGAATATCCAAGAGGAGGCGGATTGGCGAGAATAGAGCATTCTGTTATCCGCGCCCGCGCGCCGACCTCGGCTCTTCCGGTATCCCGGCCTCGAGTTTCTTGCCCTTAAGCCGATGCGACATCCGCTCGACCATCACAAAAAGCGGAGGCACCAGGAAAATCGCGATGCCACTCGAAAACACCATGCCCACGATGGTGACGGTGCCGATGACCCGGCGCGACACGGCGCCGGCTCCTAGAGCGTACAACAGAGGCAACAGGCCGAAGATGAAGGCAAACGAGGTCATGAGGATCGGCCTGAGACGCAGGCGCGCCCCCTTCAGCGCGGCCTCGATGATTGACTCGCCTTTCTCGAGTTCAGCTTTGGCGAATTCGACAATCAGGATGGCGTTCTTCGCCGACAAGCCGATCAACATGATGAGGCCAATCTGCGCATAGATGTCGTTATCGAAGCTGCGCGCCCAGAGGCCGAAGAACGCGCCGCATATGGCCACTGGTACGCTGAGCAGCACGCTGAACGGCAGCGACCAGCTCTGATAGAGCGCGGCGAGGATGAGAAAGACCAGAATGAGCGACAACGCGAATACCCCCGCGCCACCGCCGGCAACCGCCTCCTGGTAAGTGATCCCGTTCCAGGCGAAACTCATATCGCGTGGGAGCACGCTGTTTGCCACTGCGGCGATCGCGCTCATGGCATCGCCACTGCTGTAACCCGGCGCCGGCGTGGCGAAGATCTCGATGCCACGGTATCCGTTGAATCGCGTGGTGTATTCCGGGCCGTTCGTTCGCCGCATTGTGACGAGCGTGGAGAGCGGAACCATCCCACCGTTGCGGTTACGCACGTAGAACTGACCCACGTCACTGGCCTTGCTCCGATATTGCGACTCCGCCTCGACGAAGACCCTCCAAACCCGGCCGAAGCGGTTGAATTGGTTCACATAAGCGCCGCCAAGCAGGGTTTGCAGCTCCGTATACACGTCGTTGATCGGCACACCGAGCTTGAACACCTTGTCCTGGTTCACGTCCGCAAAGAACTGCGGCACTGCCGGGCTGAAAGTCAGACTCATGCGCGCAAACTCGGGCCGTTTGCGCGCCGCGGCGAGAAATTTTTGCGTGTTCTGCCAAAGATACTCGACATCATGGCCGCCCCGATCCTGGATGAAGAAATCGACGCCGCCAGCCTGACCTATGCCAGGAATCGCGGGAGGCGAGAATGCGAACGCCTGTGCGCCCGGAAGCGCCGCAAGCTTCGGGTTTAGCGAGGCCACGACGGCCGGGGCTTGCAGCGCCGGGGTCATGCGTTGGCCGTAGGGCTGCAGCTCGCAGAAGTATAACGCGCCGCGGCTGCTGCTGGTCTGGGAGAGAATGCTGAAGCCCGCGATACCGGTGTAATAGCGCACCGCCGCTTCACTCTTCAGGATAGCATCGATCTGCTTCATTACGGCGTTGGTACGCTGAAGCGAGGCCCCCTCCGGAAGCTCGACATTGATCATGAAATAACCCTGGTCTTCATCCGGCAGAAACGAGCGCGAGAGCGCGTTGCCCAAGCCGCCGGCCAGCAGCGCGAAGCCCGCCAGAATAGCGACCGCCAGCACCAGCTTGTGGACGAGCAGGCCACAGACGCGAACGTAGCCGTTCTGCACGCGCGCGAACCCAGAGTTGAACAAAGTGAAAAAATATTCGAGTGGACCACGGCGCTTTCGTGAAGACTTCGGCCGCAGGATCAGCGCGCCGAGGGCGGGGCTCAACGTGAGCGCATTGAAAGCCGAGATCAGCACCGAGAACGCGATGGTCAGGGCGAATTGGCGATACAGGGAACCGCTGATGCCGGTCATGAACCCGGCCGGAATGAAAACAGCCGAAAGAACCAGAGCGATCCCGACCAGGGCTCCGCTGACCTCCTCCATCGCCTCGATCGCCGCATCGTGCGGTGAGCGGCCCTGTTCGATCTTCGACTCGATGACCTCGACCACGACGATCGCATCGTCGACCACCAGGCCAACGGCCAGCACCAACCCCAACAGCGACAACGTGTTGATCGAAAATCCGACCAACGGGAAGAACATGAACGCGCCGACCAGCGATACCGGGATGGTAAGGATCGGAATCAGGGTCGCGCGCCAACTCTGCAGGAAGATGAAGACCACCAGCACCACCAGCGCGATCGCCTCGAGCAGGGTCTTGGCGATTTCGCGGGCGCCCTCCGTCACCGGCACGCTGGTGTCGAGCGTCAGCAGCGCTTGCATGTCCTGGGGGAAACGCTTGCTCAGCTCGGCCATCTTCGCCTTCGCCATATTGGCGGCCTGAAGCGCGTTCGAGCCGGGGTTCTGATACAGGACCACGTTCGCCGAAGGTGCGCCGTTTATGTAGGACTGCGTCGAGTAATTCTCGGCACCAAGATCAATCCGGGCGACGTCCTTGAGCCGCACGAAGGAACCGTCGGGATTGGCGCGGAGGACGACGTTGCCGAATTCTTCCGCGGTCATCAGCCGTCCCTGCGCGCGCACCGGGTAGGTGAATTGTTGTCCCGCTGGCGCCGGCTCGCCGCCGATGGTGCCGGCCGGATTCACGACGTTTTGCGCCGAAAGCGCATTGACAATGTCCGCCACGGTCAGTTGAAGCTTGGCGAGTTTGTCCGGCGCCACCCACACCCGCATGGCATAATTGCCGACGCCAAAGACCCTTACCTGGCCGATTCCCGGGATGCGGGCGAGCTCGTCCTGAATGTTGATCGAGACGTAGTTGGCCAGGAACTTCTGGTCCCAGGTTCGGTGCGGCGAGGTGATCGCGAACACCAGCAAGGGAATTCCAACTGTCTGCTGCGTGGTAAGCCCATAGTTGCTAACGGCGGCTGGCAGGCTCGACAACGCCTGCGAGAGCCGGTTCTGCACCTGCACTTGGTCGATATCGACGTTGGTACCGACTTCAAAACTGACCTGGAGCGACATCGTGCCGTCGTTGCCGTTGATCGACTGCATGTAAATCATGTTCTTGGCGCCGTTCACCTGCTCCTCGATAGGTGTGGCTACCGATTGCTCTACGGTGAGCGCGTCCGCGCCGGTGTAGGTGGCGGAGGTTTGGATCTTGGGCGGCACGATTTCGGGAAACTGAGCGACTGGAAGGCGAAAGATCATCACGACACCGGCGATCACGAAGAAAATCGCAATCACCATCGCGACGATGGGCCGATCGATGAAGAACTTCGACATCGGGCTACTCTTGCCGAGCCGCGCTGGCGCTTGCCGAGCCCGTTTGCGACGTGGTCGCCGGCGATGGTTCGGGGGCGACGACCGGCTTTACTTCCATCCCATCCTTGACTTTCTGTACACCTTCGGTAACGACACGTTCGCCCGGCTTAAGGCCCGTATCAATGAGCCAGAGCGCACCCACCTTTTCCCCTGGACTGACTGAACGCAGAATCACCCTGTTATCCTCGCCGATCACGGCGATTTGGTATTGCCCCTGGATCTCAAAAACGGCGCCCTGCGGAACGAGCAGCGCGTGATGGCGGACACCGGTCTGCGCACGGATCTTCGCGTACATGCCGGGGCGGAGAATGTCTTCCGGGTTGGGAAAGGTGGCCTGAATCTGGATGGTGCCGGTCTGCACGTCAATCTGCCGATTGGCGGCATAGAACTGGCCCGGGTGACCGTAAACGCTGCCGTTGCCGAGAATCAATTCGAACCGAACGCCGCTGTCCGTGGACGTTCGGTTTTCGCGCGCGTTAATCCGGCCGGCAAAATGCAGGTACTCCTGCTCACTGATCGGGAAGGAGACTTTGATCGGATCGACCTGCGAAACCGTGGTGAGCAAAGTGGTATTGCTGACCAAATCGCCGACCTGTGCTTGCGCAATCCCCGCGACACCATCTATCGGTGAATACACCTTGGTCCAGTCCAGATTGAGCTTCGCGCTTTCGACCGCCGCCTGCGCCGCCTGGGCCTGCGCCGCGGTCGCGCGTGTGGTTTGGGTCGCGGTATCGAACGTCTGCTTGGGAATTACTCTAGCCTTAAAAAGCTTGGTGAAGCGGGCGAGGTCCTGCTGGTTCTGCTTCAGGTTGGCCTTTTGCTGAGCGAGATTGCCCAGCGCTTCATCGAGTGCGGCCCGGTACTGGCGGGCGTCGATTTCGAAGAGCAACTGGCCCGCACTCACGTGAGATCCATCCCTGTAATCCTGTTTCAAGAGATAGCCGGATATTTTCGGCAGGATTTGGGCGTTGACGAATCCTTCAGTCGTACCTATCGATTCCGTATAGATGGGCACGTCCTGCTGAACAACGTGCGCGATCACGACTTTCGGAATGGGTGCCGGTCTTGTCGGCGGGGAAGCTTTGCAGCCCACTACAGCGGCCAGAAACGTCGCCATCATACCAGCAGCGGCGACGGCGCGGATTACGGCGGAGTCCATATCCAATACCTCGACAGCTATACCTTTAAGAGTCGCATGCCACCGGTCAACGGCACGGACTCCACGCCATTGCCGGAACTCGACTCGCCGGAGGCGTTCCGATACGAAATCGGTGATCTTACCAACGGCCGGATCGCTGCCGCTTCGGGGGAGTGAAACTTCCGGACAAAGCGCCGGCATATCCGTGGTGGATTTTACGCTAGACTAAATTATTATCGGCGCCGTGGTGACCGATTGGACGGTCACTGTCGGCCGCGTTTGAGTAACGAACCCGCAGCAGTTTCCGCACGAAATTGGGAGTAGCATCGTCAACGCTATCGGCCGAACCCGCAGGCTCACAATCCGCTCACAAGTGGCTGATTGCGCTCGCCGTGATGCTCGGCACGGCGCTGCAAGTGCTCGACACCTCGATCGTCAACGTGTCGCTGCCACATATGCAGGGCAGCTTCTCGGCGAGCGTCGACGAAATCGCGTGGGTGGTCACGAGCTACCTGGTCGCCAATGGCATCATGCTCGCGATGACAGGTTTTATCGCCGGCCGTTTCGGCCGCAAGCGCTACTTCCTGTTCTCGGTGTTCGCTTTCGTGCTCACCTCGGCGCTGTGCGGTATCGCCGGCTCGCTTGATCAGATCGTCCTCTTCCGCATTTTGCAAGGCGCCGCCGGCGCCGCGATGCAGCCGCTCTCGCAGGCGATCCTGATGGAAACATTTCCGCCCGATGAGCAGCAGATGGCGATGGCGGCGTGGGGGCTGGGACTGATGGCCGCGCCGATTCTTGGACCGACGCTGGGCGGCTGGATCACCGACAAATGGAGCTGGCGCTGGAACTTCTACATCAATGTGCCGATCGGCGCGCTCGCCTTCCTGATGGTCTATGTTTTTGTCCACGACCCGCCCTATCTCCGGCGCCATCGCAAGACCGCGAGCCATATCGACTGGCTCGGGATCGGCCTCCTGACGGTCGGCCTCGGCCTGTTCCAAATCGTGATGGACCGCGGCCAGCGCAGCGACTGGTTCCAGACCGCATGGGTGTGCGAGGCGAGCGTGGTCGCGTTGGTCGCGCTGGTATGGCTGCCGTTTCAGGAGTTGCGCTGCAAGGAGCCGGTGTTCGACGTGCGCGTGCTCAAAGAACCGGTCTTCGCGCTGGCGATTTTTCTACTCGTATGCACCAGCTTCGTGCTCTACGGCACGAGCCTGCTGAATCCGGTCTTCTTCCAGGAATTCATGGGTTACTCGGCGTGGGACGCGGGTCTGGTGCTGGCGCCGCGCGGAATCGGATCGGCTATCGCGCTGCTCACTGTGGGAGCGCTTGCGCGCCGGCGCGTCGATACCCGTCCGCTGCTCGGCCTTTCGTTCATCTTGATGGCGTGGGGGCTTTGGGAAATCAGTAAATGGAACCTGCAGGTGGGCATGTGGGGCATCATATGGCCGACGCTGATCGTTGGCTGCGGCCTCGGCGTCGGCTTCCCCATCCTGACAGCGATTGGTTTGTCGTGTTTCAGGGCCGAACGGATGAGCCACGCCACCAGCGTATTCAACGTAATCCGTGCGATGGGGGCGGCCATCGGCGTTTCCTATATGAGCACGATGTTCATCAGGTACCAGCAGATCCATCAGTCGCGCCTGGTCGACGATTTTTCGGTCTTCAATGCGTGGAAGCTGAGCCAGGCGCCACTGCGGATGCCGGGCTCGCCAGCCTTCCATTATCTGCCGCAACTGCTGACCGGCCAGAAGCAGGGGCTGGAACGCGTTTATGGACTGATCCAGAGCCAGTCGGCGATGCTCTCGCTCAACGACATCTACCGGATCCTTGCACTCGCGATGATCCTTTTAGTGCCGGCCTTCCTATGGCTGCCGCGGCAGGGGACGGCCGCCGGCGCCGCGATGGATTAGAAACCAGGCACGCCGCCGGCCAGCGCGGTCGAATGGCCGGCGGAGGCTGGGTAAAATCGGCCGCATGGAACACGCACGGCTAAAATTCGGGTTCACGATTCCGCAACGCGGCATGCTGTTTGGCGTCGCCACCTGGCCTGAGTTGATCGCACGCGCGGCGGAGGTCGATCGCAACCCCTTGTTCGACGCCATTTTCGTCGGTGACAGCCTGATGGCGAAGCCGCGGCCCGAAGCAATCGCGCTGTTGGGCGCACTTGCGGCGGCGACCTCGCGCGTGCGGCTTGGAGTCGCATGCATGGCGAGCTTTGCGCTGCGCGATCCGGTCACCTTTGCCGCGCAATGGGCGACGCTCGATCTCATCTCGAACGGCCGGATGCAGCTTGCCGTATGCACCGGCATCGGAATCGGCGGCACCAGCGCGAAAGAAGGCGCGGTATGGAGTGTGCGCGACGTCGAGCGCGGCGGCCGGATGGCGGAGAACATGGCGATCTGCCGCCGCCTGTGGAGCGAAGATAACGCCGCTTTCGACGGCCGCTACCGATCATTCGCGGGCGCCACGATCCGGCCGCGGCCGCTTCAGCAGCCATGCCCTATCTGGATCGCCGCCAATCCCAATCCTGCCATCGGCGAGAAACCACTGAGACGCGTCGCGCGGATCGCCGACGGCTGGATGACGGCGCAGGTGTGGCCCGGACTGCTCGGAACCAATTGGTCGAAACTCGAAAGTTACCTGCGTGAAGAGGGCAAAGACCCGGCGGATTTTCCGGCCATCGAGTACCACAACGTCAATATCGCGACCGACCGCGAGTCGGCGCTGGCCGAAACCAGGCGTTTTCTTGACGAATATTACGGGCCAATTTTCACTCCTGCGATGGCCGAGGCATGGACCGCGGCTGGCCCGCCCGCGCGTTGTATCGAGGACTTACGGGCGCTCAAGCGCGATGGCGCCAAGGCGATAACGCTGCGAATTACTAGTTGGGATCAGAAGGGGCAATTCGAGCGGCTGGTCAATGAGGTACTGCCGTATGTAAACACCTGACTGGATTCCGGTCCTCAATGGGTGGCGGCACTCGCCCCTGGTAAGAACGCCCGGCACTTATTCGGAAACGCGCAGGAATCCGCGCAGGACCTGCTTGAAATGCACGCAATCGAGTGGCCCGGCGGTGTAGTAATGCGCACCGCTGGCGCGGGCCGTACGCTCGATCGCTTCGCTATGGCGCGAGGCGATGTAGATAATTGAGGCGAACGGCAGATCACGGTGGACCTTGGTAACGAACCAGCCGCGATCGTTCTCGCCGACAGTGGCGTCGTCCACTATCACGATTCGTACGTTGGGCCGCGCCAGGTTTGCCTGACCCTCCAGCGCATCTCCAGACCATACGACTTGCCAGGGCGCGCACGCCGCCGCCTTTACCAGTGTCGCCAAGGAGTCGTTGGGGGAGAACACGACTATCC
>JBOHWJ010000035.1:0-3419 GCA_050736495.1 Binataceae bacterium (SeqCode)
TGGGTCAGCGCTTGTGGCAGGTTGGGGTCGACAAGGACGATCGCTATCGGTTCTTCGAGACTATCGAACCGGGCAAAGGGGCCGCCACGCGCGTTGGCGACGCGCTGTTCGCGTCGATGGACCTGGCGCCGCTGTTCGGCGAGGGGCGCATCGGCAAGAAGTATTACGAAGACGGCGGCGTGCTCGACCCCATTCCGATCCGCTTCGGATCACCGGTCGAGGAGTGCGATTTGCTCTTCGTGCTGCCGCTCGCGGCTTCGGTCCAGCCCTCGCGCAGACGCCGCTCGATGCTGGCGCGGACGATGCGTTTGTTGCGCATCAGCCAGGGACAGCTCGAACACGATGTACTCAAAACCGCGGACACGCTCAACCGGATGGTTGCGCGCGTGGAGCGTCTGGAATTCGGCGTGAACACGATGGCGCCGAGTATCGGCGTTGAAGGACTGGCGGCTGAGGCGCTAAGCGGTGTGCGCGAGGAGTTGGCCGAGTTCAATCGCGATTATCAAATGCTCTATGTCTTTTCAATTTGCCCGTCGGGCAAAATTGACGTTGACACTTTCGACTTCTGGAACCGCGCCGCCGTGCGCGACGCCTTCGACCTGATGTATATGCATACCAAGCGCGAACTCGATAGCCGTTTATTCGAGGACGTCGAACCGGAAGATCAGCACGTAGTGCTGGTGAATGGTTCGGTGCCCGAACGCGGCAAAGTACCGAAGCCGCTTCATCGCAGTCCCAGCGAATTGTAGAAACGTGAAGCCGGACTGCCACATGCGGCGCGCTTGACCGCATACGACAGCCCGGCCTTAATAATCACCTTCAATTAAGGCGAAGGGCTAATCTTTGAAGAAATGATCTTTAGTGTTGGTCGTGATCATGCCCGTGGCCGTCGCCATTTTTCCAGCCGTTGTGCTTGCCATTGTCGTGCTTGCCATTGTCGTGCTTGCCATTGTCGCCCTTGTACCAGTTGGGGTGATGCTGCTCCGCCCACTGACGGTTGTTGTTCGACCACCAGTCGCGATCGCGCCACTGGTGCTGCTTATCCCAATCACCCTGGCCGGCCCACGATGCATGATTCGGCTCCCACGCCGGCTGTTGGTGTTGCATCCAGTCGTGATCGCGGCCGTACCACCAGTTACTGTTGTGCCAGTTATGCCCATTGTCGTAAGCGCCCATGTACAGAGCCTCGTTCTTGGCGTTGGGGTGCTGTTTGAGCCATTTTGCGAAGTTGGGGTGCTGTTTCAAATAATGCTGGTTGGTCATCAGGCTCGGGTCGGCCTGCAACTCCGGATGGTTGGACATGAAATTCTGCAAATGCGACTCGGCTTGCGGCGAGTAGTTTTGGGCGAAAGCGGGTACAACGCTCAAGGCAGAACCGATGATGGCGGCTAAGAAAATTGCGCGAATCTTCATCCCGTTACCTCCAATATCCGACAGTGAACAGCGTTACGAAGCCATGCTCGGCCACAACCGGCCCGTCGCGCCTGTTCTCAAATCAAAGGGCGCATATTCATCAGGTTAAAATTTGCGCCAGCGACAGTCTAGTCCCCTTCCGGGCAGCCTCCGGCGAGCTTTTCCACAAAATCCGCGGATAACTCCTCCTTTCGGCTTCTCGATTATTACGCCGGATCGGCTAGGAAGGATGCTGTACAGCGCCCTTAGCCGCGGCGATCGAAGATGAACAGCGGCACCTGATTGGCCGCCTTGACATCAACCGCCAATATCCTGCGCTGTTGTTCACGGCGTAGCGGCGCGTGCGCGATTCCGGCCTTGGCGAAAGCCGCCGCAACTTCGTCGACGTCCTCGGCCTCCAGCCAAAGCGCGGCCAGACCTTCACCAGTCGCCGCGATAGTGGCAGCCGCCGCAGTCCCGGAACGAAGACGAATCTCCGCGCCGCCGACGGCGATTACGGCGTCGGCGGACGCGGCCGCACGGCGCACGGTGAAGCCGAAATTGTGCTCGTAGTTCCGGCTCGCGTCGGCGAGATCGGTGGTGGCAACGTCGACGCGGTCGAGTCGCTTGATCATGGGCAGTTCCAATCCTTCAGGGCGATCCTCCCGGAAACCGATACTAACCCTTTCCGGGTTTCATGACGAAGTCGGCGGTGACGGTCGCGCCCGGTTTGACGCTGACCTTTTGCGTTTCAGTGCCGAGGGCTTCCTGCCACACCTGGAGCGTGTACGCGCCAGGCGGAACATTGGCGATGGTGAAGCGGCCATCCGCGCCGGTAATCGCGTAATAAGGATTAGCCGTTACGTACCACCATCCCACCATCCAGTTATGCGCGTCGCAGCCAACTTTGATGATTTCGGGCTTTTCGATTTTGACGGTGATCTTGCGCTTGAATCCGGGTTGCGCCATGTCGATCACGGGATTTATTTTCGATTCGCTATGGATACTGTGCAGGATGCCGTCTGAGTTGATGATATCGACCGTGCTGCCGGCGGGGAAAACCACTACGTGGGGCACGTATTCGCAATCCTTCTGATCGAATTCCACGCCACTCGCGGGCTTCAATGGCTCGCCTTTACTGATGCCGGTCAGCGTAACGATCGCGTTCCGGATGGCGCCGTTTTTACCGACCAGCAACGACTGCTCGTAGAGCGGTTTGGCCCCGCAGACATCCTTGTCCTTGCTGATTTCGAGACGCTTGGGCTTAGGGGCCTGGCCGTCGAATTTAACCACACCGCTGATAGTGCCGCCGTCGCTGACGGCTTCGGTTGTATAGGCCCAGGCGCCGGACGCGAAGAAGACGAAACATAACGTAAGGATGAGCACCAACCTGCGCATCGGGTTCCTCCAGTTGATCAGGCCCTCAAGTTGATCGGCAAGGATCTTATCTATTGGACGATGGCAGCCGGGGCAATCCACAGTCGCGGGTCGGGGCATTCAAAAGGCCGGGAAAGAGCGGTCTCTCCCAGCCGGGCAATTATCGATCATTGGAATGAAGACCAAGCGCGCCGCAGGCCGCGTCACGCGACTTTTTGCGCGATGACGCAGTAGTGAACCGAGAGTGCGGAAAAGCGATCGTTGCGCTCGACCCGAATCTTCTGGCCATTGATAACGTCGCGCGCCCGCAGTCGCGTGGTCCATCCGAGCATCTTGGTCACTGGATTTACCAAACAGCCGAGAAAGAACAGCAGCGGGTTGGGACTGGCAAAGTGGCTGATGACGACAATGCGACCGCCGGGTTTGCACACCCGCACCATCTCGTCCATCATGCGCCGAGGTTCGGGCACCACCGTCATAACGTGGAAGCTGCAAACCCAATCGAAACTATTATCGGGAAATTCGAGTTTGCCGGCGTCGCCGTGACGCAATTCGATATGGCCCCAGCCGTTTTCGCGAGTCTTGGCCACCGCCTGTCCGAGCATCCGATCGGACGGATCGATACCGACGATATGCACGTAGGGCGGATA
>JBOHWJ010000036.1:0-3700 GCA_050736495.1 Binataceae bacterium (SeqCode)
CTTATAAGGTAGAGCCGGAACCGAACGCGATCGGATCTCACGCCGCGCAAACCGCCGTCAGCGAATCAAGCCCGCGAGCGGACTCGATGCCGTTGCATATAGCTTTTGTTCGATACGGCCCGCGAGGTAGGCGATCCGTCCCGCTTCGATCGCAAGCCTCATCGCCCGCGCCATCGCGATTGGCTCCCGGGCGCCCGCAATCGCCGAGTTTATCAGTAGCCCGTCGCATCCCAGCTCCATCGCCTCGGCCGCATCCGAGGCCGTACCGACGCCGGCGTCAACGATCACCGGCACTGTCGCCTGTTCGAGAATTATCCGCAGGTTGTACGGATTGCGGATTCCCATCCCCGAGCCGATCGGCGCCGCCAGCGGCATCACCGCGGCGCAGCCAATTTCCGCCAGCTTTAGACACGTCACCGGATCGTCGGTGATATACGGCAGAACCTTGAAGTCTTCCTTAACCAGAATTCGCGCCGCCTCGATCGTCGCTGGCACGTCGGGAAAGAGCGTTTTTTTATCGCCGATTACTTCCAGCTTCACCATATCGCCGACGCCCGCTTCACGCGCGAGCCGGCACGTCCGTACCGCATCCTCGACCGTGTAGCATCCGGCGGTGTTGGGCAGAATCTGGTAGCGCTTCGGATCGATATAGTCGAGCAGATTTTCCTTGTTCGCGTCGGTGATATTAATGCGGCGCACGGCGACGGTCACTATTTCGGCGCCGCTGGCCTCGACCGCGGCGCGGGTCTCCGCGAAGTCGCGATACTTGCCCGTGCCGACTATCAGGCGCGACTTGAAGACTCTGCCCGCGAGTTCGAATACATCGTCTTTCATTTTCATCTCCGGGATGCCAGCGCGCCGCCAAACCGGCGCGCGCTCATCCACCTCCGACAAAATTTACTATTTCAACCGTATCACCGGGCTGCAACATCACCTCCGCCCATGCGGCCTTGGGCACGATCACGCGGTTAATCTCGACCGCGACGCGGCCACGCTTGAGCGTGAGCCGTTCGAGCAGCGCGGCCAGCCGTGCATCGCCGTCGATGGCGTGGGATTCGCCGTTCAATTCAATGGTGAAGGTGGTGTTGGCGTCCGACATTGAAAAGCCGCATTCCAAGTGCGTTGGGAAGCGGCTTTTCGCGAAACGACGATCGTTCCGCCTCAAGAGTGAGGATATGAAGCCTGGCTTCCCTACGCCGGCATTACCCGGATCAGGTTCGAGGGGTTGTTTCTCAGTGCTCGCGCACACCCCCAGCCGATCCGTTTATACCACCGGGTTGGCGCGACTGTCAAAATTCCAAGTCAGCACCCCAAAGGCCGAGTGGGTGAAGATCGATGCGGCAATCGACGGAGCGGTTTCCACGCTGAAGATACGGGCATCGCCGCGCCGGACTGCCTGTGGATTTACGATCGTATCGAATTTGCGCCCCTGATTGCGCACCGCCGTTGCACGCCGCACAATCTGGCTATGGCGCGGCCGTCGATCCAAATCCATACGGCCGCCGCTGTAACCAAAGCGGGGGGAGCGTAGCTTTCACTTCGATGTCATTCGAGGGTGGGCGGCCGACGGTCGCCGAAATCGATCGGGCGGCGCTGCGCGACAATTACCGTGCGCTCAAAGCTTATACCAACGGCGCGGACATCATGGCGGTGGTCAAAGCCGACGCTTATGGCCATGGCGCCGTCGAGGTTTCACGCGTGCTGTCGGCCGAAGGATGCGCGCACTTCGGCGTCGCCACGGTCGAGGAAGCGCACACGCTGCGGGACGCGGGCATCGGCGCGCGCATTTATCTGCTGGGCGGCTTCTTTCCATGGCAGGCAAGCGAAATCGTCGCGCTCGACCTCACGCCCCCGCTCTTCGATATCGCGCTGATCGAGCCGATGAATCGGGCGGCGCAGGCGCGCGGCCACGGCGGCTTTCTGGTTCATCTCAAGATCGACACCGGCGCGGCGCGCCTCGGCATTCTGCCGGAGGAACTCGACATCGCCATGGAACACCTGCGCCGCGCCGAGGCGCTGCGTGTGGAAGGCGCGTTCACGCTGCTCGCCAACGCCGGCGATCCATCGAGCCCGGTGACCGACCAGCAACTTCAGATCTTTGACAACGCGTTGCGCAAGCTCGCGGCTGCCGGCTTCACGCTGCCGGTCAATCACGTGGCCAATTCGGCCGCGCTGGTGCTGCGCCCCGACGCCCATTACAACCTGATGCGACCGGGACTCGCCATCTATGGTCTGCCGCCGGTACCGGCGGTACGCGACCGCGTCGAATTGCGTCCGGTGATGACGTTCAAGACGCGCGTGCTGCAAATCAAGCGCGTGGCCGCCGGGCGCGGTGTCAGTTACGGCCACACCTTTGTCACGTCACGCGAGAGCGTGATCGGCGTACTGCCAGTCGGTTATGCGGACGGTTACCGCCGCGGCTTGCAGCACGGCGGCGAAGTGATGATTCGCGGGCGCCGCGCCCCGATAATCGGTGCCGTATGCATGGACCTGACGATGATCGACCTGACCGATATTTGCGGGGCCGCGGCCGGCGATGAGGTCATCTTGTGGGGCGGCGCGGGCGAGGCGATGATCAGCGTCAACGATGTGGCACGCCTCGCGCAAACCATCTCTTATGAGATGCTGTCCACCGTGGGGCGCCGGGTACCGCGCGTTTACCGCGGTTAGTGCGTACACGGGCGCGGCTTCAGGAGTGCCGTGAGCTTAAATCCGTCGCGGTTCGCAAAAGATGAACGACAACAAGGTGAAAGTAACGCGGGCGCTGATTGGCGTCTCGGACAAAGGCGGACTCCCCGACCTCGCGCGCGCACTGGCGCGCCTCGGCATCGAGATGCTCTCAACAGGAGGCACCAGGGCCGCGCTCGAAGGTGCCGGTGTTGGCGTCAAGGCGGTCGAGGAGTTCACGGGCTTTCCCGAGATTCTCGACGGCCGCGTCAAAACGCTCCATCCGAAAATTCACGGTGGAATCCTGGCGCGCCGGGCTGACCCGTCGCATCAGCGCCAGATGGCGCAGCATGGATTGCAGCCAATCGACCTCGTGATCGTCAATTTTTATCCGTTCGAGCAGACCGTCGCGCGCGCCGGCGTGGGTCTGGACGAGGCGATCGAAAATATCGATATAGGCGGCCCGACGCTGGTTCGAGCGGCGGCAAAAAATTACGCCGATGTCGCGGTAGTGACCGACCCGGCCGACTATCCCGCGATTATCCGCGAGCTGGAGGCCAATCACGGCGCTATCAGCGCGGCCACGCGCTGGCGTCTCGCGCGCAAGGCTTTCGCCCGCGTCACCGCCTACGATTGCGCGATTTCCAACTATCTCGGCGCACACGCGGACGCCGACGGAGGACCGTTCGGCGAGACCTTCAGCCTCTCGCTCGAACGCGCACAGACGCTGCGCTATGGCGAGAACCCGCATCAGACCGGCGCACTCTATGGCGACTTCCACAAAATCGCCGAGCAGCTTCATGGGCGCGAACTTTCATTCAACAACGTCTTTGACATCAGTTCGGCGATTAATCTGATGCTCGAATTCGCGGATTATCACGAAGCCGTGGTCGCCATTCTGAAGCACAACACCCCCTGCGGCGTCGGCGTCGCCGGCACGCTCAAAGGCGCGTGGGACAGGGCTTTCGCGACCGACCCCGATTCGCCCTTCGGTGGTATCATCATTAGTAACCGGCCATGGGATCTCGAATTC
>JBOHWJ010000037.1:0-4488 GCA_050736495.1 Binataceae bacterium (SeqCode)
GGGTTAACCGCATCAGCGTGCGCGTCGGGACGCTGGCGCCAATCGATCTGCAGGAAGCCCAATCGGCGGCGTCGACTGCCGCGGCCAATGTCTACGCGGCCGAGGCCACGCTCAAAAGCTCGATTGCGGCGCTCAGGCAGGACGTTATGCTGAATCCGGCTGGAACCTTTGTGCCCGAGGAGATTGAGCCGTCGGATCAACCCGATACCTCCTTCGAAATAAAGCAGAACGAGGAGACCGCGCTTGAGTTGGCGATTGAATACAGCCCCACGCTGGGTGGCCTGCGTGAAGCGATTCGTACCTCGCTGCTGCAGGTCAAGTTCGCCGAGAATCAGACCCTGCCGCAACTCAATATCGGCGCGCAGTTCGGCGCCACGGCGGTTGCGGGCACCACCCCATGTATCGAGCGTTTCTCGGCGTCGTCCGGGCCCGGTAACTGCACGCCGCCCAATCCCACCGGTGCGGTGCCTCCACCGGTCGGCAACAAACTGCCCTTTGGCGGCATCTATGGCGACGCCCTCAACCGCATGCTCGACGCCAAGTTCTACGACTACGCGGCGGTGCTGAGCTTCGAGATGCCGCTCGACAACGCCGCGGCCAAGGCGGCGCTGGCGCAAGCGCGCGTGGCCTACGAACAGTCGCGCTTGCAATACCGTGCGGCGATTTCCGAGATGGTCTTTGAAGTTCAGAGCGCGATCGCCAATCTGCGTGCGGACCAGCAGGTGGTTACGGCAACGCGCGACGCGGTGTTCTACGCCGAGCAGTCGCTGCACGACGAGCAGGTGAAATTCCGCGTCGGTATGGCGACCACGCACGATCTTCTGCAATTCCAGGCCGAACTGGTGACGGCGCAGGGCAACCAGGTTATGGCGAACGTCAGCCTGGAGAATGCGCGGCTGACCTTCTGGCATGCGGAAGGGACGTTGCTCAACCATTTTAATATCAATTTCCAGATTCAGAATCCGAAGATGACGCCGTGGTACGCGCGCTTCTGATGCCCACTGTTGCCCGCGCCCCCGTCTGGTCCACCAAGACCGTGGCGCACGCTTTTGCCCGCGCTGGTTAAAGCGCGGCGGAGCCGCGATCCGACGGCCGTGACATTTGCCCGCTGGACGCCGTCGGCGGGCGCAACCGGCTTGCGCGATGGCCGAAGCTTCGCCACGAAATCGACTATGAATCGATGCGCAGACTTGTGCGCCGATGGCATCCTTCGACCGGCACTGATTTATTTTCTTTTGGCTCTCGGGTGAGTCGGCCGCAAGGCGCGGGCCGGATCATTGACGGAATCGGCATGGCCGCGGGCATGGCGGCGGCGTATGCGTCGAAGTGGGCGCGGAAAGGGGTCGGATTATGAGCGCGAACGCGAGCGGAGGAGGCGAGTAGCCGATGGCCTATTTGCTGGTGGCGATGGGGGGCGCGCTCGGCAGTATGGCGCGCTATGGGCTTAGCGGGTTTGTCGGCGCCGCTATCGGTGAAACCTTTCCGTGGGGTACGCTGTTCGTGAATGTGACCGGCGCGCTTATTATCGGATTCGTCGCGAGCTTGACCGGTCCCGATGGACGTATACTGGTCGGCGCGCCGGGACGGCAGTTCGTGATGACTGGCATATGCGGTGGTTATACGACCTTCTCAACCTTCAGTCTCGAGACCCTCAATCTGATACGCGGTGATGAATGGGGCAATGCCTTTCTCAACATGGGCCTGTCGCTGGCGGTGTGCCTGCTGGCGGTGTGGCTGGGGCACATCGCGGCGCTCGGGCTAAGCCGCCTGCAAGGAGGGTAGGGGCGATGCAAGTACCCAGGGATGCCGTGTTGCTGCGGATCTTCATCGGCGAGAGTGACCATCATGGGGGCAAGCCGCTTTATGAAGCGATCGTGCTAAAGGCGCGCGCGATGCATATGGCGGGTGCGACGGTACTGCGTTGCCCGATGGGATACGGCAAGACCAGCCATCTCCATTCCAGTAAAATCCTGCGGCTGTCGGAAGACCTGCCAATGATCGTGGAACTGGTCGACAGTCAGGACAAAGTCGACCAGTTCCTGCCCGTGCTCGACGGCATGATCGGATCCGGGCTGGTGACGGTCGAGAAGGTGCAGGTGTTGCGATATGGTGAACCGGTCGCGCCCTGATTATGTTGCGCGAATCCACGCGCTACAGTGCCTCGAAGGGAGAACCCGATGGAAAAGCGATTCATCAACCCGTCCGAAATTCACAAGCCACGCGGCTATACGCATGCGGTCGCGGTCGAAGGCGGCAAAACCATTTTCATCTCCGGCCAGGTGGGCGTTGATCAGAACGGCCAGTTGGCTGGTAAGGATCTGCGCGCGCAGGCGCAGAAAGCCTCCGAGAACCTGATGGCGGCGCTCAGGGCGGCGGGCGCGGCTCCGGCCGATATCGTCAAGTTGAATACCTACGTGGTTAACTATAAGCCGGATGACTACAAGATAATTCGTGATGTCCGCACCGCGATGTTTCCACCTGACAATCCGCCGGCTTCGACCCTGGTCGGGGTGCAGGCGCTGGCACTGGACGGATTGCTGATCGAGATGGAAGCGATCGCGGTCATTCGCTGAGCGCCGCCCGCGCCGTCGTGCCCGCCGCGCCATCGGCGACGCGGCGGCGCGCACCGCGCATCGGCGGGTCCGCGCACGTTTTGCGCGCTATTCGAAGACCACCTCGACCGCTTCGAGATAAGCGCTAAGCTCGGCCGCCAATAGCCGTATCGTGGCAAGGTCCCTGGCCTTGGCGGCCTGTTCGATCGCGTCTCCGATTTCGCTTATGGCGTCGAGGCCGTAGCTGCCGCCTTCGCCCTTCATTTTGTGGCCAAGGTGGCTCAGCGTTTCATGATCGGCGCGCTCGATTGCGGCTTCCACCAGCTTTGAATCGGCGCGTTTGTGTTCGAGAAATCCGGGAATTAGATCGCTTAAATCCGGGGCGACTCGAACTACTACTCTTTGTTTCACGCGTTCCCTTCCACCGATGGGTGCGGTGCCGTTGACTGGAATATGCGTTGGCGTGGCGCGGCCGGCCGCGTTTTTGATTGCTTCGAGCAAGGTCGCCCTGCGTACGGGTTTGGCCACATGCGCGGTGCATCCGGCGGCGAGGCTCTTGCGCACCGCCTCTTCGAGCGCGGAAGCCGTGAGCGCAATGATCGGCGTAGGTTTGAAGCCACCTTTGCTCTCCCATGCGCGGATTGCTTTCACCGCCGTGTAGCCGTCGACTACGGGCATCTGTATGTCCATCAGGACGAGGTCGTACTTTTCGGTCTTGAAACGGTCGATCGCGGCCTGGCCGTTTTCCGCGAAGTCAAGCCGGTAGGCCGCGTTCTTCAGATAGGCGTCGATCAACAACCGGTTATCGGGCGAATCTTCCGCCAGCAGGATGTGCAGCGGCGGCGGCGACGCTGCCGCACTCTCGCCGGTTGCGGCGTTCGGCGCCATCGCGCCATTAGCCCTACAACCGGCAAAGTTGGCGCCGTCGTCGGCGTTGGCGCGGGCGGTGTCCTCCGTAATAGCCGGAGCAGGCGTAGCAAAGAGGCTCGCGATGGCCTCCATCAGTTCCGTGCGCTTAAGCGGCTTGACTATGTAACGGCAGCGGCCGGCGGAATCGAGGCCGAGATCGCCTAGTTGCGTGCGCATTGGATTGAGTGAATCCGCGGTGAGCATCAGCAGAATCGTCGGGCCTTTGCCCGCGCCCTCGGGCCGCGGCCGGCCGAGTATTCGACGCGCCACTTCGATTCCGTCCGTACCCGGCATGCGGCCGTCCAACACCGCCAGGGCGTAGGGATGTCCGCCGGCCTCGGCGTGTTCCAATGCCTCGAGCGCCTGTCCGCCGTCTTCCGCTTCGGTGATTTCGACGCCCGCATGTGCGAGGACATCGCGCACGATGAGCCGGTTTATCGCGGTGTCGTCGGCAACCAATACGCGGAGACCCGTAAGCACGAATGCGGTATCTCGTGCATGCTCACGGCGGTACTCTCCCGCCCGCGCTCCGGCGCCGGCCGGCCCTTCGATGGCCGTGGCCGCCGTACTGATCGGCGATGGCGTCTCGGCGGCTGTTGCCTCGGCGCCAGCCGCGCCGATCGCAATAGCATCGGCGGCTGAAGCGAAGCGAGCGAGCGGCGGCCGAACGCCCAGGGGGACAATAAAGCTGAAGGTGCTGCCGCGGCCCGACTGGCTTTCGACCGTGATTTCGCCATTCATCAGCTCAACCAGGCGCTTCACGATGGCAAGACCAAGACCGCTGCCGCCGTACTTGCGCGCCATCGAGGAGTCGGCTTGTGTGAAGCTCGAAAAAATCGTCGCGATCTGATCCTGCGCGATTCCCATACCGGTGTCGCTGATGGAAAAGCGTAGCAGCGCCAGCGTCGGCGCGGCCGCGATACTGTTGCATAGAGCGCGGGAGTCGTTGCCGTTCGCCGCCGGCCTGATTGCTTCGACCGTGAGCACGACTTCGCCGTGCGCGGTGAACTTGATGGCGTTGCCGACC
>JBOHWJ010000038.1:0-1633 GCA_050736495.1 Binataceae bacterium (SeqCode)
ATCAACACTATCTGCGCAAGGAGATCGCCGAGCAGCCGCAGGCCTGGATCGACACCGTGAGCGGGCGCGCAACCACCGGCTCGTCCGGGGTGCGGTTCGAGATGGACCTGCTGCCGGCGGCGGGATCCGAAGCGATCGCGCGGGTGGTGATGGTGAGCGCGGGCGCGTCGTGGATCTCCTCGCTCATCGGCAAATTCATGATCGAGGAGTTATGCGGAATTCCCGCCGAGGTCGATTACTCCGCCGAGTTCCGTTATCGCAAACCCGCCATCGATGAACGCACGCTGATGATCGCGGTGTCCCAATCGGGCGAGACCGCCGACACGCTCGCCGCGATGGAGGAAGGACGGCGGCGCGGCTCGCACCTGATCGCGCTCACCAACACGGTCGATTCGTCAATCGCGCGCAAGGCCGACGCGCAACTGTATACGCGCTGCGGCCCCGAAATCAGCGTGACCACGACCAAGTGCTTCCTCACGCAAATCGAAGCGTTCTACCTGTTCGCGATTCACCTGGCCGCGCGGCTTGGCCGCCTCGGGCACGATGAAGTGGAGGAACTGCTGCGCCCGGCGTTTGTGATCCCGCAGCAGATCGAGGCCATCCTTGCGCAGGAGCGCCATATCGAAAAGATCGCGCGCAAATACGGCAAGGCCCGCGACTTCCTCTACCTCGGCCGCGGCATCAACTACCCGGTCGCGCTCGAGGGCGCGCTCAAGCTCAAGGAGATTTCCTACATCCATGCCGAGGGCTACTCCGCGGGCGAAATGAAGCACGGCCCGATCGCGCTCATCGACGAGGAGATGCCGGTGGTCGTGATCATTCCCAACGACACCGTCTACGACAAGACCATGTCGAATCTGAAGGAAGTCGAATCACGTAACGGCCGCATCATCGCGGTCACCGACCATAAGACGCCCGAACTCGAAGAGGTGGCATGGGATATCATCGAAGTGCCGCCGACGCATCGGATGCTGACGCCGGTGTTGACCACGGTACCGCTGCAACTGCTCGCGTATCATATCGCGGTCTATCGCGGCACCGACGTCGATCAACCGCGCAACCTGGCCAAGTCCGTCACCGTGGAATGACCGCACGGTTGTGTTCAAACGCGCCGCCAAGCTTCTGAGCCGAAATAACGATACGCGGTGCAAGGATCTGGAGCGTTTGCGGCCCTTCGGTCTGAAAAAGAAGGAGGCCACATCGAGCAACGGATGCGAGAACCATCGAGTATTGAGCTATGGCGATTTTTCGGCCACCACTCAAAGCCGCGGCACGAGTTTCGCACGTGTTAGCTTGTCGAATACAGCGCTGGGTAGTGCGATCTTCGCCGAATGAACCATCGGATGTCGCGCAAGAGGGGACTCACGCGGGTTTACAACGCCAGGAATGAAGAACACAATCAGGGCAGCCGTCGTTAACGGAGTTCCCGACTCCCGACAGTGGATTTCAATAAATTTCCGACTCAGAGGAAATTGTTACCTGGTGGAGGCGTGAAGCAAATGGCTGAATATTTCTTTCCGCACGACGCCCAGAAAGACCTCCAGAAGCTGCGCTCACTGAAGCCCGACCTGTACAAGGCATTTCACGAATTCGGCGAGGCTGTATTTAAAGACGGGTCATTGCCGAACAAGAC
>JBOHWJ010000039.1:0-8604 GCA_050736495.1 Binataceae bacterium (SeqCode)
TTGTAGGCGCGGTCGCATGCGTAGATGTATTCGGCGTCGGGCGC
The DNA here is from genome assembly GCA_050736495.1 of Binataceae bacterium (SeqCode). GTDB lineage: Bacteria > Desulfobacterota > Binatia > Binatales > Binataceae > JBOHWJ01. The sequence goes on from JBOHWJ010000039.1 coordinate 45, forward strand.
GCGCACGATATGCAAGCCGACACCCGGATAGATCACTTCGCCCGAAACGCCGTCAAGATCCTGATCTTTGAGCCGTTCATTCGGATCCCACGAGCCCGGGCGGTTCTGCTCATAGCGGTAGCCCTTGGCCATCGGAATTTCCATACCCTGGGCCTTCAGGTCCGCCATCGGGCCTTCGAATGCGAGCGGCCGCGGACGCATACCTTCGATCACGATATAGTCGCCGCTCTCGTCCAGCATCTCGATGCGCGGGGCCCTGTCGCGCCATTTCTGATCGATCCGCTTGGTCCACAAATCGCGCGGTTCCATCACGTGCGAATCCGCGGACAGCAATGGCTTGGTGTATTGTGGTTCAGCCATCATAGTTCTCCGACGATGCCTTCGGGCTCCGGGGTAAGTACCAACTGCCTGTCAAGCCCGGGCGGGCGACAACGCCATGAATTTCCCCGAGCGTACATCACTTGTGGCGCTCTCTTCCAACGGACTGCGGGTTGGGGCCCGCGCACAACCGCTCTTATGGACGCCGCTCTGCTCGGCTCAGCACCGTCTCAGCCGAAAACGCCATTTGAGGTGTTGACGGAAACGGGGCGCAACTCTCGCGCCGCGCCCCGGTCTCTGCCATGATGCCGTCGAATCAGGTGCCCAAGGCCGCGGTGCCGGCGGGTTTCAGCCTTCCCTGACCGTCCGCTGGCGGGAGTGCGCCCCGTTCAGGGTCTCGTGGTCTGCGCCGGCGAGACCCTCCGCAGGTAATGTTGGGGACATCCTGCGGCGGTGCGGCACGGCTTCGGCAACCGCGCCTTGGGCAATTCCGACCGCGCACTTCAATCCGCCACCTCCCCGCGAAACCAAATCGTCCGCCCTCGACCCACCCGCTCGTGTTTGGGGCGCACGCTTTGATCGGCCGAGACGCGGCGAGCATTCACGCTTCGCCGCGTCCGGCTCTTTAGCTAGAGCAAGTTGAAGTTGTACTGGAACTGAGCCGTCAACAAACTCTGGCCCTTGAACAAACCCGGACCCGCCTCGTTGTCGCCGCCAAGCACTTCGATCGCCTGCAGCTTCACGAAATACTTCTTGGTCCATGGCGGATTTAGAATGACGGACGGGAACAGCGCGAAGGTTGTTCCTTTTGGGTTGTAGATCATCGTCCACGACGGTGCGATATCTTCCCACAACCACGACGTGCCGATGTTGAGCAGCACGCTCACGTCATTCTTTAGCTGCCTCTCGGATAAATCATTGCCGAACGTCAGCGTCTTCGAATGATCCATCACGATCTGGTCGTACACTTCGAGGTTGGCGGAGAGGTTACCCGTGCTGGTAAGCCATGGCGCGTAGGCCTGATCGAGGTCAATTGCCAACATCCACTTGACCACGTCCGAGTATTTCTGCCCGTTCATACTGCTGAGAGCCATGTCCGAGAAATTGTTATGATTCGAGTACAGCATCTCGCCACGGAACACCGCCGGAAAATACTCCGCCAGGCTCGCCGGCATCGGCAACGGCCGATCGATGGTCGCGCCGAATTCCTGAATATCGTACAAGGAGTAGTTCCACAGGTTGGTGAAGGGCGTCCACTTAAGGCTCCACGGGGCCCCGCCACTCGTGTTGTCGTTGTAATACAGCAGGGTCAATTCGCTCGCCCCTACCAGCGTATGGAGACGCACCCCCTCGTTCCAGTTCTCCGGCTGCATCCCTGGAACACGCCAAAATCCGGTATCTACAGCCTGACCGTCGCCGATCGGGCCATAATTACCCTGATGTTTATTAAACCCAATATGGCACAGCCGCTGAGCGCTAACCGGATACGGATTGAATCCCTTTCGCACTCCCGTGGCGAATTGCTTACAAAGAAAGAACTCGCGCGAGGCCGGCGGCGCCACGATTCCCGCTCCGCCTGGACCGTAAGGGCCGGGGCCCAGCGGCGCGTTCAAACCAAACACCGCATGGTTGTCGTAATGGACGTCGAAACGAGCGCTCGGTCCATGGCTGGCTGCCGGCAGGCAGGGCTGCGCGCGCCCCGCCGTGATACCGTCGCGGTATTTGTTATACGGGTCGCCGGTCTGTTCGGGCCAATATACCGGCGAGAACCCCGGTTGCACGGCCACCTCGATGAAGTTCGAGGTTAACGGTCCCCATTCGGGCAGATTCAGGATCGGGTGAATCATCCATTGCGGGTTGCGCGACTGCTCCAGGTTGGCGAACCCGAAGGCCCAGCAGGTGTCCGATGGATTGATCACGTCGCCCACCCGAAACGCCACCGATTGGCCCCACACCAGGATCTGATTGCCGATGTAGGTATTCAGCGGCCCCCACTTGTTCTCCCACCACGCGTCGCGTATCTGCCAGTTGTTGTAGTAGTCGTTCATCCAGTGGCCGAAGCTCGAGTGGAACGGCGTCGCCGCGCCGTAGGCCTTGTTGTTGGCGCTGTTGAACGAGTACGGCGGCTCATACACGAACCATTCACGCATGAAGAACGTGTTGTTCGAGTCCAGCCGGAAATTCTCGTCGACCTGCAGCAGGGTGCGCGAGGTCGCGAGATTGTTGCGGCTCGGCGTGTAGTCCCTCAGCGCGGTCGGATTCTGCCACATCCCGAAGGTCTGGCTGGCATACCCCGACACATGCAACGCGTTCAGCCAGCCGGTCTCCACCGCCTGCGCCTGCGGCATCGAATTTGTCACGGAATTGGTAACTAGAAGCGAATCGGCAGGTTGTGCGGCTACGTCACCCGCACGGCTCATGGCGGCCGACATCACAAGTAGAAGTGAAGCGGCCGCGACCATTCCCAACACTCTCCCGGCTCCCCCGAGAACACAAGAAAACAGCCATACTCTGAACCGCATAACTTCCTCCCTTCAAGCTGACGACTTTGGGCCAACCATTTCGCTGGCTGGCGTTACATCTCAACTCTTTGACTCTCCCCCAGAGGGACGAGGACGGGGTTCTATGTACTGCTGCTACTCTGCTGTCCCGAACCGGACACTTCATTCGGGCTCTATCGTGTTTTGAATCTCACCTCCTTTAGCAAACCCGGCTCATACGAATAAGTAGGTAGGTGATAGCGCAAGCGCTGGAAGAAAAGCAACGGCCTGATGGATTTGCTCCTCCATGCTTGCTCATGTTTGTGCGCGTAAATACCAATCGTCCAGCTCTAACAGCGCGCCTGCTAAGCCCTACCGATCAATGCGCCCTTGCTTTGCCCAGTTTTCCGTGCGGTTCGCTTACGCTCGCGCGCCATGACAATCGTACCCGGCGCATTCGATTCGAATAGCTACGGCAATATTACGGCCTGCGGCTGCAAATATACACTTCGGGCGCACAACGAACGCCGCGACAATACCCAGTGCTCCCGCATTTTCGTTCGACCGGCCCGGCGCAACTACTCGCTCCAGCGCGTCCACACAATTGCGTGTCGCATGCCGATTCGCTGGGAGAGGAAGCGCCTTAACAGGTAAGCGCCGCAACGCTTTTTAATGATGCGCCTGACTATGATTAAATCTCTACTAACGGTTTGGCCGCGCCTTCCATTTCCAGACGAAAAGCGCCAATATCGCAGCGGAATTCATAAGACAGATTCTCAAGGAGGCTACCGATGCCACAGCAATCCCGTCGAATTGTTACGGGCCATGATGCCGAAGGCAAATCGGTCATTGTAATCGATGGACCACCAACAACGTTCGGCGCGTTCTGGCTGACCGATGCCGCTCCCGCCGACAATGGGACGACCGCGGACTCCGCTCAACGGGTGCGCACACTCGAGCCGCCAGCCGGTGGCAGCATCTTCCGCTATGCGATGATCCCGCCGGAAGATCCGAAGATGTCGGCCGAAGAACGCGAACGTACAACCGCACAAATGTTTGCGCGGATGGATGCCACGCATTGCCGCCCCGACACCAGCCGCCATCCCGGCATGCATAAGACGCGCACGGTCGACTATGTGGTGCTGCTTTCCGGCGAGGTCACGCTGTTACTCGACAAGGGCGAGGTCAATCTGAAGCCGTTCGATGTCGTCGTGCAGCGCGGCACGAATCACGCCTGGGTGAACAAAGGCAGGGAGCCGGCGCTGATAGCCGCGGTGCTGATCGATGCGAAGGACCTGTAGATAGAAAAGGCAAAGGTGTCGACCCCTGCGATCCTATCGCCGGAATGTAGTGAGTTTCGCCGGAATGTAACGAGCTTCGGAGAGTTACCCGGCCGCCGGTGGCGTGAGAGGCTTCCAAAGCGCTGTCGCCTCTCACCATCCACCGGGACAGTCGTTAGACCGCCGTGTAGCCGCCATCGACCACGAATTCCGCGCCGGTCACGAAGGATGCCTCGTTCGAGGCGAGGAACAACACAACCCATGCAACCTCTTCGGGTGTCCCGGCCCGCTTCATCGGCGCCAACGCCGCGATTGCGGCAAGCTCCTGTTCAGCAAAAATATCGACCATCGGAGTTTTGATCACGCCGGGATGGACGGAGTTGACGCGGATATGGTCCGATGCGTATTGCGCCGCCCCAGCCTTAGTCAACAGCCACACTGCGCCCTTGCTGCCATGATAGGCCGCCGAGCCCGTCGATCCGATGATTCCATAAATGGAAGAGATATTGACGATCGCGCCGGCGCCCCGCTTGCGCATCGCCGGAACCGCGGCTTTCATCCCCAGCCATACGCCCTTTTGATTGACCGTGACGATGGCGTCCCACTCTTCGTCGCTGGTCTCCTCGATGCCTTTGACGTTGAGAATGCCGGCGTTGTTCACAAGGATATCGAGTCCGCCGAAGTCGCGTTCACACGCATCGACCGCGGCGCGCCAGTCCGCTGACCGGCCGACATCAAGATGTATCGGTAGCGCGACCTTTTGCGGATTGTTCTTGTTGATTTCCACAGCGAGTGTGCGTGCCTCGCCGTCGAGAACATCACCGATCACGACCTTCGCGCCTTCGGCTGCGAACAACCTCGCCTCTGCGGCGCCCTGCCCGCGGGCCCCTCCTGAAATCAGCGCCACCTTCTCTTTTAACCGATCCATGACCGCCCTCCTCCGTCCGATGAGATGATTGACAGGTTGATAGCTCGCTCAGAGTTTTGCCGCCGGTGTCACCCACGAATGCGCCAATTCCTCAAGCACCCCGACGACCTCAGCCTGGCTTGAGAGCGAATGCTGGAAGACCGATGTCAGATAGAGTTCATCAACTCCGGCTTCTCGATAAGACTTTAGATCGCCAGGCGTCGCCGATTCGGTCGGTGAGACCAGGTACTCGAACTCTTGGGGATTGCGGCCATTGTCTTTGAACATGCGCCGCAAACGGCCAATCACATCCGCCGTTTCGTCCGGCGTGAGATTGAATCCGCACCAACCGCTGCCGTACGCCGCCGCGCGCCTCAGAGCGGATTCGGTTTGACCACCGACAAGGATCGGGAGTCTGGCCCCACCGATCGGCTTCGGATAACTGAGAGCACCTTCAAAGTTCACGAACTCTCCCTGGTAGCTCCCCTCGTCGCCCCACAAGCAGCGCATCGCCTCGACATATTCGCGTGTGCGGCGCGATCGCCCTTCCCATGGAATACCGAGCGCCTTGAACTCCTCCTGCAACCAACCAATCCCTATCCCAAGCGCGAAGCGGCCGTTGCTCAAATAGTCGAGCGTCGCCGACATCTTCCCCAGTAGGAGCGGGTTGTATTCGGGCACGAGACAGATTCCGGTGGCGAGCCGAATCCTGGTGGTGTGTGCCGCCGCGTAGGTCAACGCAAGAAACGGATTGAGCAGCGGCGTTTCGGTTGGTATCGGTATGTTGCGGCCTCGATTGTAAGGATAGCGCGACGAGAAACGCTCGAGGAAAACCACGTGCTCCGGAGCCCATATCGTTGAGAAATTGAGCCGCTCGGCGTTGGTCGCGACCGCGGTTATAAGGTCAGGTCGGGCCAGATTCGCTATTCCGATTGCAAAAAAGCCGATCTTCATTCGAGTTGCTCCTCGTGGAATTCACGTCGGAGTATTTTCCGGCAATTTACGTCACGTGCGGCGCTTCAGAATCAGTCTTACAGCTCAGGTAAACCGTTCTTACCTTCGCAATTTTGCGGGCGCATAGTAAAGCGCGAACCCACATGCGCCGGTATTTTGCGCCGCGGCATCGAGTGGTCCTGTAGCGATCGGTTGAGCACGGAAGCGACATTCCACTATTCCGCTCCAACCGTTACCGCTTTCGTCCGAAAACGTTTTAAAATCAACCCAACTCATCCGGGCGGGGAATCATGGCTACTAATAAAGTCTCAAATATCGTTGAAGTTCTAAAAGACGCTCCCAAAAACTGGGGACGATGGGGCGCCGACGACCAGATCGGCTGTCTCAACTTCCTTACCAGTGACGAAGTGCTGCGCGGAGTGCGTTCAGTCAAACAAGGCAAAGTTTTCAGGCTGGGCGTGCCGGTTGCGCGACCGCAGGGCGATCCGCTGCATCCGGTGCGGTCGCAGCCGATTCGGACGCAGACCATGGACGAAGGTTTTTATCTGAGCGGGCGCGCCAAGCCCTTCCCCGGGGGCCTGAAATACTCCGACGATGTGATCGTGATGTTTCCCCAGGGAACCACGCAATACGACGCGCTCGGCCACGCATGGTACGGCGACAAGCTTTACAACGGCTACGATCCCAAGAGTACGATCGGAGGCCTGCAAAAATGCTCCGTGCAGCCAATTGCCGAGCACGGCGTGATCGGGCGCGGGATTTTAGTCGACGTGGCGCGGTACAAAGGTAAAAAACATCTGGACCGCGGCGAAGGCGTCACTCTAAACGACCTGCTGAAAACGGCGGAAAAGCAGGGCACAGCGATTGAAAAGCACGATATCGTCGTGCTCCACACCGGCTGGCTCAATCGCTATTACGAGGAAGGTCCTGGCGCATTCTTTCCCGATGGCCAGTATGACGAACCGGGGCTGCAGTACAGCGAGGAGTTAGTGAACTGGTTCCACGACATGGAGATTCCGTCGATCAGCGCCGACACAATCGGCTGCGAACAAGCGACGCATAGCGAGCTTCATGTCGGAGGCCTGCTTCATTCCGCGCTATTGTGCAATCTTGGCGTGATATTCAACGAGATAGTCTGGCTCAAGGACTTGGCCGATCATTGCGCGCACGATGGCCAGTATTCGTTCCTGTTTGCCGGCGCACCGCTGAAACTTGTGTACGGCTGCGGTTCCGCCGTCAATCCGATTGCGATCAAATAGGCCGATTGCGATCAAATAGGCCGATTAGGCCGATTGCGATCAAATAGGCCGATTGCGATAAACCAGGGCTGCGCGGGCGTTCTATAGTTTGTTCCAGCAAGGACCCGCGCACGGATAGCAGCACCTCCGCTTCTTTAACTCTCGCGAGCGTATCGTCCGTGCACCGCCGCGACAGAGCGACCAACGCGTAAGCAATGCGATCGCTCACGCGCGCGAAAAAGACTCTCCGAGACTCCGATTGCTCACCTCCGACGGAGCGGGATACGAGTCAGCACTCATCGCCATCTTGAAGATTTGGATCTTCGCTACTTATAACGCGGCAGCACTTCCTTGCCGAAAGTCTCGAGTTGGCGCATCACCTCCGGGAACGGGATCAAACCCTGATCGCATTGCCATACGAACCATTCTGGATTGACGTTTTCCACCATCGCATCCATTTCGCGCCGAATGTCCGCCGCGCTCCCCAAATAGGCGAATTTCGCCCGTTCCATGCGCTCGACCGTGCATTCTGATTGCGGCAGCGGCTGTCCCGCATAACGCTCCTCGTCCGGTGGCTCGCGCCACGCTTCGGTGAAGCCAAAATGATGGAAGAACCGGCGGAAAGCCACCCCGCAAGCGCCTTCCTCCGCGAGTTGGAGCGCATGCGCGCGGTCGCGTCCGAGGTACATACAGTGAATCACGCCGATCCCCTGGCCCAGATTCAACGTCCGTCCGGCCTTGCGCGCTTCCTCCCGGTACGCTTCGGCGTGCTTGCGCAGCAACGGCGGCTGCGAAACCAGAATGGTCGGTGTGATGCCCTCGCGCGCACACCAGCGCACGGTCTCCTCGCTCACCGAAAATGCCTGGAACAGTGGCGGATGCGGCTGCTGATACGGCTTGGGCACCACGTTGATCTTGCGCACGCGGCCCAGCTCATCGACTTCTCCAGGCGCACCAAATTCGCGCGTCCATTCATGCGCCAGCCAAGGCGTGCCATCTTCGTAGGGATACGGATACTCGTAGTACTTGCCCTTGAAGCTGAACGGCGCTTCGCCCCACGCCAGCTTCAGGATGCGGAAGACTTCCTCGAAGGCCTCGCGATTGACCCGGTCGGACTCGCTCTTGTCACTCACCGTCGCGCTGACATGAATCTTTTGCGCCATCTGATTGAGCCACCTCGTCTGGTATCCGCGCGCGAAGCCGACGAAGGTCCGCCCCTTGCTCAACTGGTCAAGCCAGGCCGTCTCCAGCGCCAGCCGCAGCGGATTCCATCCCGGCAGCACATACCCGATCGGGCCTACCCGGATACGCTCGGTCCGATCAATCACATGCTGATAGAGCGTTGGAAGACCTCCAATCTCGAGACCCTCGCTGTGCAGATGG
>JBOHWJ010000040.1:0-2193 GCA_050736495.1 Binataceae bacterium (SeqCode)
GCGTACGCCCTCGCCCAGAGCCTTGCTGATAGCGAGCGTCATGCCGCGGTCTTTGAACGAGCCGGTCGGGTTGGCTCCCTCGAACTTCAAGTAAACCTTGATGTTTTGCCCAAGCCGATCGGCCAGCGCGGCGCTCTCGATGAGCGGCGTGCTGCCCTCGTTAAGCGTAACCACCGGCGTGCCCGGATTGACCGGCAGGAAGCGCCGGTAATGCTGGATCAATCCCGGCCATCGCGTGAGCCGCGCCGCCGTCATCGGACCGCCCGACTGGTTTGCCATGATGCGCTACAGACGCTCCTCAATGCGGATGAAGGCCGGTGCGCGATCGACCATCTTGAGCCGGCTGATGGCGGCGAGCGCCCGTTTCAGATTGCGCTCGCGTGCCTCATGCGTGCGCATTATCACTGGTACGGTCGTTTCCACTCCACGTCCCTGCTGAATCACCGAGGCGATCGAAATACCGTTGCGCCCGAGCACGGAGGCGATCGCGCCCAGCACGCCCGGCTTGTCGCGCGCCATGAAGCGCAGATAATACTCGCATATCACGTCATCCATCGGCTTTACACGCGCGCGCTTGATTGAGACGACCGGGTAACCGAGCGGATGTCCGCCGCCGCGCCCATCGGCGGTGCGACGGCGGGCGATTTCGAGAATGTCCGCCACCACCGCGGTTGCCGTCGGCATCTGGCCCGCGCCCAGTCCGAAATACATGCTCGAACCCAGCGCCTCGCCGTGAATATAGATCGCGTTGAACGCGCCTGACACGCCGGCCAGCAGATGGGCGCTCGAGATCATGGTCGGATGGACGCGCGCCTCGATAGCGCTGTCGTCGTCCTTGGCGATCGCGAGCAGTTTTATGGTGTAGCCGAGTTCGCGCGCGTAGGTGATATCGGCGAGCGTGACGCGGCTGATACCTTCGGTATGGACCTGCGCGGGTTTGAGCAGCACGCCGAAGGCCAGCGTGACCAGCAGGCATAGCTTGTGCGCAGCGTCATGCCCTTCGATATCGAGCGTCGGGTCGGCCTCGGCCAGGCCCTGGTGTTGCGCCTCGGCCAGTGCGGCGGCGAATTCGCTGCCCGTCGCGGTCATCGTGCTGAGAATCGAATTGCAGGTGCCGTTGATGATGCCGTAGACGGCGCGCTGGCGATCGGCGGCCAGCGCCTCGCGCAGCGTGCGTATGATGGGCACGCCGCCACCGACGCTCGCCTCGAAGCCGACCGCCAATCCGGCCTTGGCCGCGGCGCGGAAAATCTCCTCGCCATGCTCGGCGAGCAGTGCCTTGTTGGCGGTAACGACGTCCTTGCCGGATTGGAGCGCCTTCAGAATCAGGCTGCGGGCGGGCTCATGACCGCCGAACAGTTCAACCACTATATCGATATCGCCGCGGCCGACCAGGGCCGCGCCGTCGCGTACGATGAGTTTGGCGTCGAGGCCGATAGAAGGGTTGGGCTTGAGACTGCGATCGGCGACGCCGGCCAGCACCAGCGGCGCGCCGAGCTTATGAGCAAGCATCGCGCCATTGCGCCCGAGCAGCTTGACCACTCCCTCACCGACTGTCCCGCAGCCGAGCAGGCCTATCCGAACCGGTTTCAACAACTCCCTCAACAACTCGCCCCACAGGATTGCAGGTCATATCCGCCGGACTTCAGGAAGCGGCGGCGCGTTTATGCGCGGGTGGCGCCGCGTGTGCCAATGCGTGCTTGATGCCGCGGATGGCCTGGCGCGTGCGATGCTCGTTTTCAATCAGCGCGAAGCGGACGTGGCCGTCGCCGTCGGCGCCGAAGCCGACGCCGGGCGATACCGCGACCTTGGCTTCATGCAGCAGGAGTTTGGCGAATTCGAGCGATCCCATTCCCTGGAATGCCTCGGGAACTGGCGCCCACACGAACATCGTGGCGCGCGGCTTTTCCATCGGCCAGCCGGCGCGATTGAGCCCGTCGACCAATACGTCGCGTCGTCTCCGGTAGGTCTCGACGATCTCGCCGACGCATTCCCGCGGTCCGTTGAGCGCGGCGATCGCGGCGACCTGCACCGGCGTGAACATGCCATAGTCGAAGTACGACTTCAGCCGCGCGAGCGCCGCTATCATTTCGCGGTTGCCGACCGCGAAGCCAACCCGCCATCCCGGCATATTGTAGCTCTTCGAGAGCGGGACGAACTCGACCGCAACTTCGCGCGCGCCCGCCAACTCCA
>JBOHWJ010000041.1:0-7289 GCA_050736495.1 Binataceae bacterium (SeqCode)
GTCGTTTCCAGCATCAAGTCCTCGTACAATGAAGCCGCGGAAAAGGAACAAGAACTGCAGCAGGAGATGGACCGCCAGCGCCAGCTCACCCTCAAATTGAACGATTCGGCCGCACAATACGCGATCCTCCAACGCGACGTCGATACCAACCGCGAGCTCTACAATAGTGTGCTGACCAAGTTGAAGGACGTCGCGCTCGCTGGCTCGGTGCAATCGACCGACGTCTCGGTGGTGAATTCAGCCGAGGTTCCAGGCGCACCCTCGAGTCCGCGCAAGGGGCGCGACATCATGCTGGCCGCGGTGGCCGGGCTGGGCGGTGGTATCGGGCTCGCTTTCGCGCTGGAGTTCCTCGACAGCACGCTCAAGAACCCAGAAGAAGCCGAGAATTATCTGCACCTGCCGAACCTGGGCGTGGTGCCCGAATTCTCCAGCATGAATGGCAAGTCGCCCTATGGTCCGCGCCTGTTACCAGAGGAACGCAGTACCACGGTACTGCCTCCCGGCAAGGAACTGGTAACCTCGCACGGCTCCTACTCGACGCTGGGCGAGTCCTACCGCAATTTGCGGACGGCGCTGTTGCTATCGCGCGCCGGATCGCCGCCCAAGGTTACGCTGATAACCAGCGCGATGAGCGGCGAGGGCAAGACCGTGACCTCGGTCAATACCGCGATCATGCTCTCGCAGTTGGGGACGCGGACTTTGCTTATCGATGCGGATTTGCGCCGCGCGCGCTGCCATCGGGTGCTCGCGGTCGACAATCATCTGGGTCTGACCGAAGTGCTGACCGGCTCACATGCGCTGGAGGAGATGGTGCGCTCGACCGACGTCGATAACCTCTACTTCCTGAGTTCCGGCTCGGTGCCGCCGAATCCGACCGAGCTCCTGGGCTCGGCCAAGATGGTCGAGACCATGGCGCGCCTGCGTGAGCATTACGAATATATCGTCATCGACTCCTCACCGGTGCTGCCGGTAAGCGACTCGATGCTGCTCGCGAAACTGGTTGATGGAGTCGTCATAGTCGCAAGCGGATCGGAGACGCCGCGCCAGCACGTCAAAGCCGCATGCGCGCGGCTGGAATATGCGCGGGCCAAGATTCTCGGGGTCGTGCTTAACAAGATCAAAATTCATAGTCCCGATTATCACTATTATTACCACCACGATTACTACACCTACGAGGGTGATCATCTTCAGGATGATGATGAACCCACCTGACGGGCCGGAACGTACGTTCACGTTCCGGAAGTAAAATCATCGCTTCAACACATTTACCTGAACCGCCGAACTGGCGCGGGAAGGGCGAAGTTTGCGCTGGCTGGACCGCATAGTCAAAGCCGGGTTGATATTTCTTCTGGTGGTCACCGCGCTTTTTTTCGGCGCGGTCCATCGATGGGCCTATGCTTTCGCCGAGGCGATCATATTTCTGCTCGTGATCGCATGGGCGGCGCGGTTGGCGATGGCGGCGCGCGGCCGCGACCCGGAATACAGCGTTGCTGAATGGCGGCGGCTCGCGCTTCCGGCCTTGATGTTCACGGTGCTGCTGGTGGTGCAGTTGGCGCCGCTGCCGCCCGCTCTGATACGGGCGCTGTCGCCCTCGACCTATAACCTCTACGAGCTGAGCTTTCCGGGCTGGCCGCGGCATCGTCCCAACGCCGAGTTGACGCGGGCCCTCGCCGCGATGCCGGCGGCATCGCCGACGCCGGCCTTTGCGGTGTTGCCGGCGGTGACGCCTGGAGCGGGCACGGCAACGCGCAAGAGCGCGGCGCCGAACAGTGAAGCCGCCACAGCCGAGGCGGTGACGGCGCCATTGGCGGCACCCTCGGGATGGGCGGCGATGCGCTGGCGCTCGCTCTCGATCGCGCCCGCTGCCACCTGGGCCGGGTTGATCGAAGCCGTTGCCTGTGCCGCGTTGTTTTTCCTGGTGCTGACTTATCCATTCGGCGCCACTGAAGATCGCGAGGCCGAGGCGCGCTTCTGCCGCACGATGGTGCTTGGCGTGCTGGCGATCGCGTTCGGCGTCGCCTTCATCGGACTCGCCCAACGGTTGGCGTGGAACGGTAGAATCCTGGGGGTGTTCGTTCCACGTGACTGGGGCGCTCCGCAACTTGGCAATTTGCGCGCCAGCGGTCCGTTCGTCGATCCCGACCACTTCGCCAACTATCTCGCGATGGTGTTGCCGCTGGCGCTGGCCGGGGCGATGTTTCGGCTGCCGCTGGTGAGGAAGGAACGCCGCGACGATCTGAGGCTGGCATGCGGCGCGATAGTCCTGTTGCTTGCCGCGGCGATTGTGCTGAGCCTCTCGCGTGGTGGCTGGATCGCGGCCGCCTTCGGTGTCTGGCTGGTGATCGCGCTCAGCCTCAAGTACGCGCGCGAACGGGCGCCCAAATTTGTGCGCCGGCTAAGGATTCGTGTGCTGCCAATTTCGCTGGGCGTAGTGGCGGTGGTGATTGCGGCGGTGCTGTTCATTATCGGGCCGGCCGCACGCGAAAACGTGAGCACCCGTATCGGCGGCACCATCAGCGAGGGTGTGGACCTGAGCTATCGGCCCGCCATCTGGAGCGATTCGCTCGGCATGATCCGCGATTTTCCGCTGACCGGCGTGGGACTCGGATGCTGGCCCGAAATTTTTAATCACTACCTGCGGCCGCCGTGGAGTCCATTTTTCTATCGCGAAGCCGAGAATGACTATATCCAGTATTTCGCCGAGACCGGGCTCGTCGGCCTCGCGCTGCTGATCTGGTTCATCTATGTCGCGGCCGGCAAGTTGCGGCGCGGCGCGCAAGCGCTCACGCCGCAGCGATGGCCGCTGTATGCGGGGCTGATGGCGGGGCTGGCAGTAATGGTGTTGCACGAGTCGGTCGAGTTCAGCCTGCACACTCCCGCCAACGCTATCCTGTTTACGGTTCTGCTCGCACTCGCGCTCCGAATCGCGGCGGTGCGCAGTGGCGATCGCCATCCGCTGGCGATGCCGCGCGGTCGCGCATACGCGGCGGCCACATGCGCCGGCGTCATTGCGCTGGGCTTTATCGTGGCGGCCTTTGCGCAACCGTTGGCCGCCTATCCCTACGATATCGGTGAGCCGACGACCGTGGCCGCGGCCGAACTGGCGGTCGGGCGCCATCCCGCGAGTGCCGGCGCGCACATGGCGCTGCTACACATGATGGGAGCCGACGCACCGCTCAAGCTTCGGCTCGATGAACTCAAGGCCGCGGTTTGGCTCGATCCCAATAATCCGTATTCACGTGATATTTACGCCCAGGACCTGGTCACCGCGGGCAGGATCAGGCTCGGCCTGGAACAGGTCTCGCTCTCGGTGTTCCATTCGCCCGAACTCACCACGCACTTTTACCTGGCGCCACGCATAATCCCATGGCTGCTGCCGGAGGATCAGGCGGCGATCGAGTCCGGTCTTCGCCACGCGCTCAACGATCACTCCGGCATCGCGTTGCAGACTCTGGCGGCTTTCTACGGCTATCTCGGCCGCTACCAGGATGCCGCCCGGATGTACGCCGAGATGGTCGGGATGACGGATGACTCCGGCCAGAAGCTCGACTACCTGCTGGAGGCCGGCAAGCAATACGCGGCGGCGGGTGATTCCGATGACGCCAAAGCCGCGCTGCATAGGGCCGCGCGGCTCGCACCTATCGATCCGCGCGTCTACGCCGAACTGGCCCGCGTGACTTACAGTCTCGACGGCGACACCGCGGCGGCAAAGTCAGTGGTCGAGAATGGAGTTAACCAGGGCGCGCCGCCTTATCAACTTTACCTTGCGCTGGCCGACGTCGCCGCCAATGCGAAGGACTACAACATCGCCGAAGGGGCGTTGCTCAAGGCGTTGGCCGCGGAACCGGCTTCATTCGAGGCCGCAATGAAACTTGGCGGTATCTATATGCGCGACCGGAAATACGACCGCGCCGTGCTCGAGTTTCGCCAGGCGACGCAATTGAATCCACACTCCCCTGCGGCTTTTTTTGCGCTCGGACAGGCCGACGAAGGCGACTTCTATTATGGCGAGGCGGGCGGCGCCTACGCGCATGCGGCTGGGCTCTCACCGGAAAACCACTATTACCACGGCCAGTATCTCGCCTTTGAAAGGCGCACCGCGAAGTCAGCCGCCGAATTGCGCGACAATCTACCCAACGCGCCTCGGCATCCCGATGCTCCACGGCAAAACGACTTACCGGCGTCGCCGGCCGCGGCTGCTTCGCCGGCCGCGAACACTATGGTTGACCCGCCGGAGCACTAGCAAACGTATTTTGGAGTTCCGGTTGGAGCTTGGCATGACCGTACCGCGCGCGATGCGGGCACAAGTCTTTGCGTCCATTGGCGCGCGGCGTCTCTGGGTTTTCCGCAGCGTTGCAGGAAATGGGCATACGCCGCCGGCATCGTGAACTATCGCGCATGGTGTCCTCAATCCGATATGTGAAACGGTGAAGATCCTCTATCTCAATCCCGCCGGCCATCTGGGCGGAGCCGAGCGGGTGCTGCTCGATCTGATGGCTGGTATGCGAGAGGCCAAATCCGACTGGCGCCTCGACCTGGTTACGGCGATGGACGGCGCATTGGTGACGGCCGCGCGTGAAATCGGCGTCGCCGTGACGGTGGCGGCGTTTCCGCGTCCGCTCGCCAGATTGGGTGACGCCGGAGCGGGCGGTCCGGCCGGTTCGCAGATGGGCCTGTGGAAGGTCTGCGGCCGTCTCGGCGCGGCGGCGCCGATGGTGGGCGGGTACTTGCGGCGGCTGCGCCGGACGATTGCGGAATCAGCTCCCGATGTCGTTCATACCAACGGTTTCAAGATGCATCTGCTCGGCGTATGGGCGACGCCGCGCGCGACGCCGGTGCTCTGGCATCTGCATGACTACGTACGGATGCGCCCGATGATGTCGCGGCTGCTGCGCCTCCATGCGCGCCGATGTGCCGCGGTGGTGGCGAATTCCCGCAGCGTGGCGGCCGATGCGCGCGCCGCGCTGGGCGCCGATGTGCGCATGTTCACGGTCTACAACGCGGTCGACCTCGCCCGCTTCAATCCCGATGGGTCGCGGCTGGACCTCGACGCGCTCGCCGGAATGGCGCCGCTCGCCGCAGGCGGCGTCCGCGTCGGATTGCCCGCTACGATGGCGCGCTGGAAGGGCCATGAAACCTTCCTGCACGCGATCGCGGCGCTGCCCCGCGATACCCCCGTGCGCGGCTACGTTATCGGCGGCCCGCTCTACCAGACCACTGGCAGCCAATACCAAATCGACGAATTGCGCGCGATCGCCGGCCGGCTCGGGATCGGCGATCGCGTTGGTTTTACCGGCTTTGTCGACGACGCGGCTTCCGCGCTGCGCGCGCTCGATATCGTTGTCCACGCCAGCACGCAACCCGAACCGTTCGGACTCGTGATTGCCGAGGCGATGGCCTGCGGCCGGGCGGTAATCGCCAGTGCCGGCGGCGGCGCCGCCGAGATCATTTCACCCGGCGTCAACGCGCTCGATCATGCCCCCGGCGATGCCGCCGCGCTGGCCGCGCGTATCGCGGAATTGGCGGCCAGTCCCGGCGAGCGGCAAAGATTGGGAACGGCCGCTTTCCGGTTCGCCGGCCAACGCTTCAGCCGCGCGCGGCTGGCCACCGAAATGACGCCAGTCTATCGTGGCCTCGCGTGATCTCCGTGACCTCGTTCGCGGTGCCTGACCATGCGCGTACTGCACGTCCATAGCGGCAATCTCTACGGCGGCGTCGAAGCCCTGATGGTGACGATGGCGCGTTCGGCCGCGCTCAATCCCGCGCTGGAGTCCGAGTTCGCGTTATGTTTCGACGCGCGGGTGGCGGCTGAACTGAGAGCGGCCGGCGCAACCGTCCACCCGCTGGGCCACGTGCGCACGCGCTATCCGTTAAGCATATGGCGGGCGCGGCGGCGGCTCAGGCAATTGCTCGCGCGGCGGCGTTTCGACGTGGCCGTTTGTCATATGCCGTGGGCGCAGGCGATGTTCGCGCACGTCGCGCGTACCGCCGGCTTGCCGGTGGTGTTCTGGATGCATGGGGCGGCGGCGGGCCGTCATTGGCTGGAGCGCTGGGCGCGCCACACTCCGCCCGACCTGGCGCTGTGCAACAGCCGTTTCACGGCGACCACGCTGGCAAAGCTTTATCCGCACAGCCGATCCGAAGTCTTCTATATGCCGGTCGCGTCCGTCGCGGTGCGGATGAATCACGCCGATCGCGAGACCGTGCGGACCGCTTTGGATACGCCGCCCGGCGCCGTGGTCATAATCCAGGTCAGCCGGATGGAGCCGGGGAAGGGTCACATGCTGCATCTCGAAGCGCTCGCGCGTTTGCGCGGCCAGCCAGAATGGACGTGCTGGTTCGTGGGCGGCGCGCAGCGTCCGGCCGAGGTCCGTTACCTCGAACAATTGCGCATGAGCGCGACGCGTCTC
Organism: Binataceae bacterium (SeqCode); assembly: GCA_050736495.1. Classification (GTDB taxonomy): domain Bacteria; phylum Desulfobacterota; class Binatia; order Binatales; family Binataceae; genus JBOHWJ01. Next base: position 6,411 of record JBOHWJ010000041.1, read on the forward strand.
GGTATCGCGGAGCATGTACGTTTCCTCGGCCAGCGCGCCGACGTGCCACGCCTGCTGGCCGCCGCCGACATCCTGTGCCAGCCCAATACGGGCGCCGAAGCGTTCGGCATCGTTTTCGTCGAGGCCGAGGCCGCCGGCCTGCCGGTGGTGGCGACCGCGCTTGGCGGCGCTCTCGAAGTGATTGATGAATCGTGTGGCGTGCTGGTGGCGGCGGATGACGTTGACGGTTTAGCCGCCGCGCTGCATCGCTTGATAAGTGATGGCGGCGAGCGCCATCGGATCGGCGCTGGCGGCCCGGCGAATGCAAAGCGGCTATGCGATCCGGCGACTCAGATGGGGCGGCTGGCGGCGATTCTGGCGACGGTCGCGTCAACTGATGAACGCGCCGATGCGATTCGCGCGAGCGTCTCCGCATCGTGAAAGAGAGATGGTCCGGATTGTGATAAAGATTTGGCGGTTCGCCTTTCAAGCCGGATTCGCAGGTCTGCTTGCCGTGGCGATGCCGTGCGGACTCGCTCCGGTTCATCCGCGCGCTGGCGGACGCGTGGCCGGGGCCGCACGCGCCATCCTGCCGGCCGTGGCGCGCTGGGATTGGTTGAGCACCGCGCGCGTCGAAGCCAGTCAGTCGCGCGACGGCGGCGCTGAGGCGGAGGCGCCGGAGACGCATGGACGACCCGACGCGCTCGGCACTATGGGGCTCTACAGCGTCACGACTTTCGGCGCGGATCCACACGGCCGGCGCGATTCGACACCCGCGATTCAACGCGCCGTTGATGCCGCGTGCGCGGCGGCTGGACTCGGCGGTGCGAAACCCACGGTGTTCTTCCCGGCTGGCACCTACAATGTTTTCAGCGGTCCGGTAATTGATTCGTGTAGGTC
>JBOHWJ010000042.1:0-4297 GCA_050736495.1 Binataceae bacterium (SeqCode)
GAACATCCCGAGGTCGACCTCGGCGACACCAACACTAGCGCCGAAATCGCCCTCGACCAGATCCGTCCAGATCTCATCGAAGTGCACGAACGCCACGCCATCGGGCTTGACGCGGCGCGGCCCGCGATGGTCGAGCGCCGCCGCAAGACTGGTCAGCGCACTGCGCGCGAGAATGTCGAGGACCTTTGCGATCCTGGCACTTTTGTCGAGTATGGACCGATGGTGATCGCGGCACAGCGCCTGCGCCGCACTATCGACGACCTCATCCGAAACACGCCTGCCGACGGACTGGTCGCGGGCCTCGGATTGGTCAACGGCGATTTGTTCGCACCTGCCAAGGCCCGCTCCGCGATCATGGCTTACGACTACAGCGTGCTCGCTGGCACGCAGGGCCATCAGAACCATCTCAAGATGGATCGCCTGATCGAAGTGGCGCGGCAATTTCGTCTGCCCCTGATCCTGTTCACGGAGGGCGGCGGCGGCCGGCCGGGCGATACCGAGGGCGGCCGCAACAGCCGCACCTTCTATGATTTTCCGAGGCTGAGCGGGCTCGTGCCGATGGTCGCGATCAACTCCGGACGCTGTTACGCCGGCAATGCTTCGCTGCTCGGCTGCTGCGACGTAGTCATCGCTGCGAAAAATTCCAATATCGGAATGGGCGGTCCCGCCATGATCGAAGGCGGGGGACTCGGCATCTTCCGTCCCGAAGAGGTCGGTCCGATTGAGGTGCAGACGGCCAACGGCGCAGTCGACATCGCGGTCGCCGACGAAGCTGAAGCGGTCCAGGTGGCGAAGAAGTATCTCTCGTATTTTCAGGGCGCGGTCAGCGATTGGGATTGCGCGGACCAACGCTTGCTGCGCGCGATCATCCCTGAGAACCGCCTGCGCGTTTACGACGTCCGCGCGATTATCGAAACGCTCGCCGACAGCGGCTCCGTGCTCGAACTGCGCCGCGACTTCGGCCTCACCATGCTGACTGCTCTCGTGCGCGTCGAGGGGCGTCCCTTCGGCGTCGTCGCCAACAATCCGATGCATCTGGCTGGCGCCATCGATAGCGGCGGCGCCGACAAGGGCGCCCGTTTCATCAAGCTCTGCGACGCCTTTGACATTCCGCTGCTGTTCCTGTGCGACACGCCCGGCATCATGGTCGGCCCGGAGATTGAGAAGACCGCTTTGGTGCGCCATTCCTCGCGCATGTTCCTGACCGCCGCCAACGCCACCGTGCCGTTTTTCACTATCGTGCTGCGCAAGGCCTACGGTCTCGGCGGCATCGCTATGGCGGCGGGGAGCTACGACGCCAGCGTCTTCACGGTGGCGTGGCCCACCGGCGAGTTCGGTCCGATGGGACTCGAGGGCGCGGTCAAGTTGGGCTATCGCAATGAACTGGCGGCGATTACAGATCCGGCCAAGCGCAAAAAGCGCTTCGATGAGATGGTCGCGCGAATGTATCAGCGCGGGAAAGCGCTCAACGCCGCCTCACATTTCGGGATCGACGATGTCATCGACCCCGCCGATTCGCGGCGCTGGATTATATCGGGTCTGCGCACCGCACCGGCGCCCCAACCGCGGACCGGTAAGAAGCATTCCTATATCGATAGCTGGTAAGCGCAAAGCCACGAGGTACGGCAACGCGCGCCGACTGGCTCGCGATTGCTCAATCCTTTTTCTTTTTCGGAGGTGATTGGCCCGTCTCGCGAACGCGCGCGACCGGACTTTTGCCGGTCGGGTTCTTCGCTGGAGCCTTGGTGCCTTTGCGCCCGCCCAATTTACGCAATGCTTCCGCAGTCGCATGCGCGGCGTCTCGCGCCTGCTCCACGGTCAGTTCCACGTCCTGCGTGGCCGCCTCGATGATGCCGGTGGCGGTTTCCTTCAACTCTGAGACTTTCTTCGAGCCCGAGCGTTTGCCCATGTTCAAGTGTAAGCGCCGGTGCGCCGACGCGTCAAATTCAGCCGGGCCCATTCCCATTTGGGGCAGGTATCCGATCATTTCAGCGGAAAAGGTACATTCGTTCACGGCGACAATGCGGGCGGTTTCAAACAATAGCTTGTTAGTACTCACTTTTCCGCGGCAATATCGCCTTACCGCGCGTGGCATCCGGCTTGCTCGGCTTCACGACTGTCGGAGGTCGACGATTTCCGTCATAAAAGGAGAGTCACGATGCGAAAGGCCATTCGGGTACTTGCGGCGGTGGGGTTGGTCGGTTTGTTATGCGGTATTGCTTTCGCGCAAAGCCCTGGCGCCGAGTTCCATCAATATCTCAAGGAAAATCCCGGCATCAGAAATGATCTTCGCGGGAATTCATCGCTGGTTGAAAACCCCGGTTACCTGCAAAAGCATCCCGGCCTGGAGACCTTTCTGCGCGAACATCCGGAGGTCGAGCGGCAGATAAAGGAGAATCCCAACGGGTTCGTGCAGTTAGCGGTACTCGGCGGATTCGGCGCATTCCACGAGTTTCTCCAAGCCCACCCTGACGTGCGCGCGGAACTCGAAGCCAATCCTAACATCGCCCGGCAGCCTGATTTTGTTCAGCGGCATCCAAGCCTGCGGGAGTTCTTCAAGAACCATCCGGAAGTCGAGTCGGAACTGAGCGACAATCCGCAGCAACTGATGGCAATGGAGAAAGGCGCGTTCCGTTATACCAGGGGCGAACATACGTTCGACCAATACCTGGATAAGCATCCCGACATAGCGCGGCAATTGAAACGGAATCCGCAGTTGGCGCGGAATACAACCTTTCTGAACGGCCATCCCGGTTTCAAACAGTACCTCGAGCAGCATCCGGAAGTCCGCGAGCAGTTACAGGGTGACCCCAGCGTCTTCATGAACGGGCAGCGCCGTCTCGACGAGCACGGTCACTGAGAGCGTCTCTCACGAGAAGTCCGCAGATAGCGTATGTCGGGCGCGGGTCGCAACAACTGATAAAGCGCGAACATAAAGAATTCGCCGGGCGGCGGGTGAATTTACGACCCCCGCTCAGCCCCAACCTTGCAAAGCCCCGATCTCAGCCGGTCGGGGCTTTGATTCTCCTGGAAAGCGCGAGCAGCCATGGGCTTCTCGCGACATAGTTGTCGCGGAATTCGGAAAGAAAGCGCCTCGCCGCCACTTTGACATCGTAGCCCAGCGCTCGTTTCACACGCGGCTCGCGGCGATTTTTCGCGCCCACGACCTCGACGCGGGTCGTAGTCCCCGGATCGAGCTCAAGCTCGAATTCCACCGTGCCGTTATACGCCCGGAAATCCATCGGTGCCCCGCTGCCCAAAACGCCCGCGACCGAATCAGATGCACCGATACGCCGGGATAGCCGATACACGATTTTCCGATCATGCACGTTGCTCACAACAAAATTGTCGGTGTAGAACTTTACCGCGATATTCGCCGGCCCCAATCGTTTATATAGCGCGCTTTCGCCAAGAGCCTTGCCCAGCGGCCCCCATACGAGCCGTGGTTCGAGCGCGTTAATCTGGTCGATGAAGGCGGCCACACGGTTGTAGCCCTGCCTGAAATAACCGTGGTGCTCGACGATCAGTGCGGGCTTTCCAAGAAAGAGATCGAGCGCGAATGGAACAATCTCTGTCGGATAGCGGCGGATAAACAGGGGAAAGCCCTGGTAAGCGGTTACCGCGACGTCAAGCAAATCAGCAATTGTAAGCCGGCCGTCATACTGGCCGGCGGCAAATGGCGTCGTATTGACCGCCGCAAGGTAGCGTTGAGCCTTGAGCGCGCCGAGCGCGCGCGCGGAAAAGAGCCCCTGCGGAAACACCATCACGGGATCGCACGTGACACCAGTAGTCTCGCCGTGGCGGTGCACGCGTTTGAGGGCCGTCCCGGCCTTGTACTCAAGCAGCGTTTCATCTCTGGTCGCGAACTCGCGCGCCGTGTGATCGCAACCATGGATGCATATCGACAGCCGCTCATGGTGCGCCCGAAACAACGCCGCAGTGCGCGGCGAGGTGCGCCGATAGTTCCACGGGATGAATGCGATCGTGGTCGCGAATCCATGAAGCTCCATCTCGCGCAGTAGCCGTTCATAGGAAAGAAAACCGTAGCGCGGTTTCAGCGTCGGATCGTCAATTATCAAGGCGGCGTGAGGATTGGGATTGTGCCAGCAGCAATCGCCGAAGGCACGCCGCAAGAAAAACAGCATCGGCAGCAGCGACGGGAACATTTCAGGAGGTAGGCCGTTCTCGCCGAGCTTCAACTCGAGGTCAAGCATATCGCCCGACGAAAGCAGGAAAAATTCGCAACCCCGTTTTTGCGTCACCGCCAGGAACGGGCGTTTTTGGACCGATATAAGAG
>JBOHWJ010000043.1:0-4945 GCA_050736495.1 Binataceae bacterium (SeqCode)
GCCCCGAACAGCTCATGCCGCAATTGCAGGGATCCGGCCTGCCGTCGGCGGCGCCACTGGGACAGTCGGGCGCGGTCGGAGCCAATTCGATGGGCGGCTGGGGACGTTCGCCATGATGCGCGGTGAAGGCCAAATCGCGCGGCCGCGACGCACCGGCGCCTTTGCCCGCGCTACCAATCGGGCCTTCACGCTCATCGAGATAATGATCGCGGTGTTCATCCTCGGGCTCATCATGGTAATGCTCGCGGGGTCGTTTCACGCCGTCTCCAGCAGCAAGGTGGAGGGCGAGAACTGGATCGCCGTCAACCAGGAAGGGCGCGCGATTCTTTTCGCCCTGAGCAACGAGATTCGCGGCGCCGTGCAGACGCCGATGATCGCCAGCCGGGTCTTGCTGATCGGACAAGGCGGGATGCGTGACGGCGTGCCGATGGACAGCGTCACGGTCTCGACGCTGGATCCCGGTCATCGCCGATCACTTGAGGATTTCGGCCCTGAGGATATCGTCTCCTACACCACCGCGCCGAACCCCGATCACCAGGGATGGTCCCTGCTCCTGCGCCGCCAGATCAGCGGCCTGATTGTCACCGGCGCCAATGCGGCCGATACCGCTCCAACCTTGGTTGCCAGCAATCTGCTCTCGCTGCATATGCGCTATTTCGACGGAGAGCGCTGGAGCGAGAGCTGGGATTCGGAGACTCAGCCGCCCGGGCGCGGGCTGCCGCAAGAGGTTGAGATCGACGTCTCGATGGCGTCACCGAGCGGCCGCCCTTACACGCTTTCGACCCTGGTCAGCATCCCGATGGCGTTTGCGCAATGGTAAAGCCGCGGCGCAAATACGAACGCGGAGTCGCACTGTTGGCGACACTGCTGGCGATCGCCCTGATGACTATCCTGGTGATGGAATTCACCACCTCGTCCGCACTCGGCTATCGTGAAGCGGCGACTCAGGCCAATGAGTTGCGCGCCTCGTACCTGGCGCGCTCGGCAATCCAGGTCGGATGCGCCATGCTGGAGGCGAGTGCGCTCGCGCAGGTTGGGCAACCGACCGTCTACGACGGCCTCGATCAGCCATGGGCTCAACCGATTCCACCCGTGCATGTGGATGGCGGAACGGTTTCACTTTTAATTGTCGACGAGGCACGCAAGCTCGACATCAATCAACTGTTCGATCCGCGCACGCGCAGGATCAACGAGGATTTTGCGCAGGTGCTGGCGCGGCTGTTCGCCAGCGTCGGGGTTTCGACCGATCTGCTTCCGATATTGGTTGACTGGGACGACCCTGACAGCGTGGTGTCGCCCAGCGGGGCCGAAGCGGACTATTATCTAGGCCTGATGCCGCCGTACGAGCCGCGCAACGGACCGATGCCGACTATCTATGATCTGCGCGCGGTAAAAGGAATGAACGATAGCACCTTCAGGCTGCTGAGCAATTTTTTGACGGCGGCGCCCGAGCCGCGCGTCAATGCCAACACGGCGTCGGCACAGGTGCTGGCTTCGCTTAGTCCCGAGTTGTCCAACAGCCCCGAACTGGTGGAGAGTATTATCGCGGCGCGTTCGGATCAGCCTTTCGTCGCGGTAACCGACATCGCTAATCTGCCGGGCATCGGGACCTTCGCCAACCACATCACACCCATGTTAACCACGCGCAGTTCTTACTTTACGCTGATCGGCGAGGGACAATTCGCGGGCGCGCGCAAACGGATTTACGCGATGTTCCGTCGCAATCTAAACGGCACCATGATGCTGATGAGCTGGCATGAGGATTAGGCGAGCCGTGAAGGGAACAGTCAGAGTGCCGCGAACGGTCGTTAACCCCGAGATATCCTCGGGTTCGAGCCTGGCGTATCGCAAGCGGCAGATTCGGGGGTCTTGATGGGGCAACGGATTCTGGCGCTGGAGTTATCCGGCGATAACGTACGCGGCGCGATGGCCGAGCGGACGTGGAACGCGATCGAACTCCTCGGCGTCTACGAACAGGAGCGCGCCGGCGACGAACCCGATTTGGCCGCCGCCATTGCGCGCGTGGTTGGTGAAAGCGGCATACCCGACATCGTTGTTTCCGGGCTGCCCGGCGAATTCGTGGCCAAGCGGCTGCTCGATCTGCCCTTCGCCGATGGCCGCCGTCTGCGCCAGGTCGTCCCCTTCGCCCTCGAAGAGCATCTGCCGTTCGCGGTGGACGACGCGGCGGTCGCGTTCACACGCGTCGGCCGCGGCTTAACCGGCTCGCTGGTGCTCGCGGCGTTCGCGCGCAAGGACGACCTCAAGAATCATCTCGGAATGCTCGCCAAGGCGGGGCTCGATCCCAAGACGGTAACACTCGGAACACTCGCGCTCGCGGGTTTGCTGGCGCGCGTGCGCGACGGCAAGAGCGGCGCTCACCTGGTGCTCGACATCGATCACGCGAGCACCTCAATGGTGCTAATCGACGCCGCCGGTACGCCGCGCGCGCTGCGGACCATTGGCGCGGGCATCAACCTGCGTAACGGCAACCCCCTGCCCCAACCCGCCGCCATCGCGATCCTTTCCGCCGTGCGCCAGACCCTGCTTGCGCACGCTTCCGACCATGAGCAGGCGGACCTCGTATTGACGGGACCGGCGGCGGGCGCCATGGCCGTGCGCACGGCCTTTGCCGACGCACTCGAAGTTCCGGTGCGCAGCGTCGGCGAATTCGACTACTCGACCCTCATCCAGGGCATCAAGTCGGAGCCCTTCCGCTACGCGTCATGCGTCGCGATGCTGCTTGGAGAGGCGCCGAGCCGTCCACTCGACCTGTTGAATTTCCGCCAGGGTGAGTTCGGTTTCCGCGGCGGCGTCGCCGCGCTGGGCCCGCTGCGCGTGCCAGCGATTCTTGCTGCCGTCGTCGTGGCACTGATGGTGCTGCACCTGGTGCTCGGAATTTCGATTGGCGCGCGCAAGCTCCACCTCCTCGACCGCGAAATCGCGGCGGTCACCGCACCGGCGCTTGGCGACGCGGACCCGGCTCAGGCACACGCCCTGCTCCAGGCGAAAATTGTCGATATGACGAAGCGCTTGCACCTGCTAGGCGGCAATCTCGGCCACGGTTCACCGCTCGACGTCCTGCTCGCGCTCTCGCGCGCGCTCCCGTCCAATCTGCCCATCCAGTTAAATGACCTCCAGATGGACGATACTGGCGTCAAGATGGAGGGCACCGCCGACTCCTTCGCGACCGTCGATCAGGTCAAGCGGGCATTCGAACGCGGCAATTATTTCCGCGCGATCCAGGTCGACCATGCGGCCGCCGGCAGCGACGCCAGCAAGGTTGATTTTCGACTGAGCGCTTCACTCAAGGATTCCGTCGGAGGGATGGACTGAATCATGTCGGAACGGCTGGGGCTGGAAAAGTATCGCGAGGCCGTGCGCGGGCGCGCGGGTGCGCTCCTGGAGGGACCGGGCAAGCGCGTCTACGAGGCAATCGAGCCGTCATGGTCCGCCGCGCGGCTGTGGTACCAGCGCCGCGAGCCGCGCGAGAAGACGCTACTGCGAGTGCTCGGCGCGATCGTCGCGATTCTGTTCGTCTACAACGTCATTTACCGGCCCATTTCAGGCTTGACCGGCGGACTGCAGGACCGCGTCGCCACCCGCCAGCGTGAACTGGTCGAAGTGCGCACAATGATGCAACGCTGGGAGCATCTCAAGCTCAGCCTCGCCAAGACCGAAAAGCGCACCGTTCCGGGGGGCAAGGACTTCTCGCTCTTTTCGGTGCTCGAGCAGACCCTGACCAAAAGCGTCGGCCGCGACAAAATCGGATCAATAACGCCCACCGACAAGCCGGTCGCGGGCGGCTTCGTCCAGCACACCATTGACCTCAAACTCACCGGAGTCGATCTCGGCCAAATCGTGAACGCTCTTTACGGTGTGCAGACGCTGCCGGTGCCGGTGACGGTCTCCAACCTGCACATCCATCAGCGCTTGCAGGATCCACACAGTTACGACGTCGACATGACGTGCATGGCCCTTGGCAGGAATGGCTGAGTCGTCAGGCGCGCGTTCGCGTCAGGGATTGCTCTCCGGCCATCGGATGATCGCCGCCTATGCGGTCTTCGGCGTCATCCTGTTCGTCATGTTTCTGGTCGCCAGCTTTCCTTACGGGCAGACGCTCTCGTCGCTACTCGCGCCGTTTCGGCTGAAGGTCGCCTACCGGGGCCAGAGCCTAAGCCTGCCCGTGGGTGCGCACCTGCACGACGCGAAGCTGATCTCGCTGGCGACGCCCGACGGCGAAACGATCGTGCAAAGCCCGGATGTGCGCCTCGCGCCAACCCTCGGCTCGCTCTTCTTCGGACGGCCGGCGCTCAGCATCCGCGCCGCTCTCTATGGCGGTGAGGTAAGCGCGACCATTCATCGCACCGGCCGAATCGTCAACGTCAATTTTGATCTGAGCACGCTCAACCTTGCCGACAATCCGCAATTGCGCGGCCTGGGCGCGGTCGTCGACGGTCTCGTCTCAGGCCAGGGCATCGCTCAGCTCGCCGGTCCCGCCCTTCCCGACAACAGCGGCGCCTTCGCACTGATGGCCACTGGCGTCACGATTCAAATCGGCCCCGGCTATCCCGCGGTACACTTCGGCACCGTCACCGGCAAGTTCCGTCTGAACGACGGCACACTTCAGATTGACCAACTCGAAGCCCATGGCGGCGATGCCGACATGAAACTTGACGGCGCGGTCCAGGTCGAACCGGATGTGCGGGAGAGCGCGATCGACGCGCGGCTTTACTTGCGGCCGACCGCCGAGGGCCGTCATCGCCTGGGCTTTCTGTTCGGCTTTCTGCCGCATCCGCCGGGCGCCCGGCCCTATCATCTGCGCGGCCCGCTTATCGCTCCATCGATCAGTTGACCTGCTGATTAAACTATTAAGAGGGTCTAGCGCGAGGCGCCAGCAGTCCAGCACGCGATTAGTCGTAACTGCCTGGGACCGACTCCTTGCGGG
>JBOHWJ010000044.1:0-3231 GCA_050736495.1 Binataceae bacterium (SeqCode)
GGGCCAAGATGGTGCTGGTCGGGTGGTTGCCGGCGAACGTGCGGTGGGGGACCAGTGCCGGCGCCACCCTCTCGGCCGCGACCTCCGAAGGCGTCTTGCCGAAGGCCAGCGCCTCGGTCTGGGCCAACAGGTTGGCCATCAACAGGTCGTGGTGGTCGCCGACGCGGTGGGCCGGGCGCAGGAAACCTATGAAGTCTGCCGGTATCAGCCGCGTCCCCTGGTGGATCAGCTGGTAGTAGGCGTGCTGGCCGTTGGTGCCCGGGGTGCCCCAGACCACCGGACCGGTGCTCGCGTCGACCGGGTCGGCGAAGCCGATGAAGTCGGCCGGGATCACCTTCGTGCCCTGATGGATCAGCTGGTAGTAGGCGTGCTGGCCGTTGGTGCCCGGCGTGCCCCAGACCACCGGGCCGGTCTGCCAGGCCACCGGCTCGCCGTCGCGCTGCACGCTCTTGCCGTTGGACTCCATGTCCAGCTGCTGCAGGTAGGCGGAGAAGCGGCTGAGGTAGTGGCTGTACGGCAGGACGGCGTGCGTCTGCGCGTCGAAGAACGCGCCGTACCAGACGCCGAGCAGGCCGAGCAGCGCCGGCACGTTGCGCTCCAGCGGCGTGGTGCGGAAGTGCTCGTCGACGGTGTGGAAGCCGTCCAGCATCTCGCGGAAGTGCTCCGGACCGATCGCGACCATCAGCGACAGGCCGATCGCCGAGTCGTAGGAGTAGCGGCCGCCGACCCAGTCCCAGAACCCGAACATGTTCGCCGTGTCGATGCCGAACTTCGCGACCTCGGTGCCGTTCGTGGACACCGCGACGAAGTGCTTGGCGACGGCCGACTCGTCGCCGCCCAGGCCGGACAGCAGCCAGGCGCGCGCCGAGGTGGCGTTGGTGATCGTCTCGACGGTGGTGAAGGTCTTGGAGGAGATGACGAACAGCGTCTCGGCCGGATCGAGATCGCGCGTGGCCTCGACCAGGTCCGTGCCATCGACGTTCGATACGAACCGGAAGGTCATCGAGCGGTCGCTGTAAGCCTTCAGCGCTTCATAGGCCATCACCGGGCCAAGGTCCGAGCCGCCGATGCCGATATTGATGACGTTGCGAATGCGCTTGCCGGTATGGCCCTTCCACGACCCGTCACGCACACGCCGGGAAAATTCCGACATGCGATCGAGCACCTCGTGGACGTCGGGCACGACATTGCGGCCATCGACGAAGATCTGCTCGCCCTTCGGTGCGCGCAACGCCACGTGCAGAACCGCGCGCTTCTCGGTGACATTGATCTTCTCACCGGCGAACATCGCGTCGATACGCGCGCGCAATCCCGCTTCTTGCGCCAGCGCCAGCAGCAGGCGCAGCGTCTCGTCCGTGATGCGATGCTTCGAGTAGTCCAGGTAAAGGTCCGCGGCCTCAACCGCAAAGCGTTCGCCACGGCTGGGGTCTTCGCCGAACAGCGTGCGCAGATGAAAACCGCGGACCTTCTGATAGTGCTCCCGCAATGCCCTCCACGCGGGCCGTTCAGTGAGCGTCAAGGTCTTCGCCGCCATTGATTCGTCCCCTTTGGCGCGATCAGCTCGCCTTCTTGAGCGCCGCGCTCTTGTCCACCAGGCAGGCCAATAAATCGTTCCACGATTTGACGAATGCTTCGGCACCCTCGCGCTGAAGTTGATCGGCCAACGCGTCGGTGTCGACTCCGGCCTTGGTGAATTCGGCAAGCACCGATTCCGCATCGCCACCATCATGCGCCAGCATCGCGCCGATTTCGCCATGGCTGGCGAGCGCGCTCAGCGTCTTTTCCGGCATCGTATTGATCGTATGCGGCGCCGCCAGCGACTTCACGTAGAGCACGTCGGAAGCCTTCGGATCTTTGGTGCCGGTGCTGGCAAACAGCAATCGCTGCGAACGGGCGCCGAAATTGAGCAGACGCAGCCACCGATTCGAAGCGAGCAAGTCGCGGTAGGCCTTGTAAACACGCTTGGTGATCGCGATGCCGAGCCGGCCGTGCATCGCCTCCGGCACCTTCGGCGCGACCGCCACATCCCAGCGGCTGACAAAGATCGAAGCAACCGATGCGACGTGAGGATTGAGACCGGCCTTGAGACGGCGTTCAATGCCGCGGATATACGCCTCGGCCGCCGCCAGGTATTGATCGCGCGAGAAGAGCAGCGTCACGTTGATCGGCACGCCGGCGAAAATCGCTTCCTCGATGGCCGGGATGCCCTCGCGGGTCCCGGGGATCTTAATGAAGAGATTCGGCCGCCCACCGCGCGCGTGCAAATCCTTCGCGGCCTTGACTGTGCTCGCCGTGTCGTAAGCGAGCTTAGGCGAGACTTCCAGCGAGACCCAGCCATCGACGCCATTGGTCTGGTCGTGGATCGGGCGAAACAAATCGGCTGCGCGCGTCAGATCCTCGAGCGCGAGTTCGAAGAAAAGCGGTTCGCCCTCTTTCCCGGCCGCGGCCTTGTCGCGAATTTCGGTATCGTAATCCTTACTGCTCTTGATCGCCTGATCGAAAATAGTCGGGTTCGAGGTCAGGCCGGTGACCGCAAGCTCGTCGATATAGCGCTTGAGCCCGCCGCTGTTCACGAGCGCGCGGGTGATGTTGTCGAGCCACAGGCTCTGGCCGGCGTCATGAAGTAGTTGCGTTGCTTTCATGGTTCCTCCTATGCGTGGCGGGTGCCGGACGGCGCCTGCACGTCATCGCGTTCGAATGCGATGGAGATCGGCCGCGGCGATCGCATTTCAGCCGGCGCGCCGCCATAATTCCGCTTCACGGCTTTTTCTCCAAATGGCCGCCGAACCCGTAGCGCATCGCGGACAGCAGCTTGTCGGCGAAATCCGCCTGGCCGCGCGAGCTGAAGCGCTCGTACAGCGCCGCGGTCAGTACATGCGCCGGCACACCCTCATCGATGGCCGCTTCGACGGTCCAGCGACCCTCGCCCGAGTCGGATACGCGACCGGCAAATTTTTTCAGGCCGGGGTCATCAAGCAGCGCGTCGGCGGTGAGATCGAGCAGCCTCGATGCGATAACGCTGCCGCACAGCCAGACCTCGGTTATATCGGTCAATTTCAAATCGTACTGATACAGTTCAGGATTGCGCAGCGGCGTGGTTTCCGCATCGATGGCGTCCTTCCGCATGCCGATATTGGCGTGGCGCAAAATATTCAGACCCTCTGCGTATGCGGCCATAAGGCCGTATTCGATCCCGTTATGGACCATCTTGACGAAATGGCCGGCGCCGTT
>JBOHWJ010000045.1:0-8369 GCA_050736495.1 Binataceae bacterium (SeqCode)
GGACACGCCGGGCGTCGATGATGTCAACGTCGCGCAGGCTCCATGGACCCCACGACGGCTTCGACCATCCCAGCGGCATATCGTAATTGCCTGGGAAAACGCCGTCCGCGTTGGTCAGGTCGGTAAGCGCGAGAATCTTGCGCTGGCCAAGAAACTTGGCGTTGAAGAGCGACAGGCCGCCATTGTAACCACCGCGCTGATCATCATGCGTCATGTCGCTGCCGAATAACGGCGCGCACCGGGCCGACACCGCCAACCGCAGCGTACGGCGCAGCGCCGGCACAAACACGTAGTTGTCTTCGATCCGATTCATGTCCTGGAAAAAAATCGTCAGGTCAGCCGTGTACTTCGACTGCTCCGGCGCCTCGACCATCAGCCATTCCGTATACCATGCACCCGACGCCTTGGGCTCCGTGCGCGGAACGTCCGGGTCGGTGTTGTAGTCAAGCTGGCGATAGACCACCGCAGTCTCGGTACAAGCCTGATTGCCGAAACGGTCGACCGTGCAGAAGTGGGCTAACCCGGTCTTGGGTGATATCGCCAACAGATGCGGAAAGTAAGCGAACCAGACATTGGCCAGCACCTTGTAACCACGGTCGGGCTCCTGCGGATTCGGGAAAGGCTGCCCGGCGACATAGCCGGAGATATTCATGTGGCCGTCGGCCTGATGCACCACACGCGTCTGGCTGCCGAATTGCTCGGTCGCGGCAGTGTAGCTCCTAGGCAGCGGATAGACGACAGTCGGCCCAACCGGCATCGAGACGTCGGCCGGCATTTTCCAGAAATACTTGCCCTGGAACAGGTCGATCATTCCTGGCGGCATAAACTCCTTGTACTGCTGCCAGTTCTGCATGTTGATTTCAGTGCCCGGCTTGATCGCGCCCTGGTGCGCGGTTGCCGTGAGCCAAGTGGACATGGTCTCTTCCGGAGTCTGCGCCATGGCAAGCACCGGGCATAAGCCGATCGCGAGTGCGCACAGCAAAAGCTTGCGCGCAATATTCGCTCCGGGCTTTCGATATTTCGTCGAACTTTCCATAATAAATCTTGCATCCTCCCCCGTGTGACTGGAGGGGTAAAAATGTACGAACCTCCCAGCTTGCGCCGCCTTATCCACTGGATCGTGACGGCGGCGCGCGTTCCGCACCTGACGACATCAGCTTTAACCGCCTCTGCTTGAGGATTATCGCAGTAACTCGCCCACTACTTTGGAGGCGGCTTGGGCGTCACGGCGGCGATAAGCCGTTTCGTACGCATGGCCAGCCAACAACTCCTGGCCCCAGCCAAGTCCGCAATTGGACTACGCGAGGGAGGAACTTCCAGGCAGAGCATGTCCGCACCCGTGTTATCCGTCAGCCGTGCTAACAATTCCCGTTCCCGACGCGCCCGCTGGTCGTGCGCGATCGTCGCCGGTGCGCGGTGGAGGTGCGGCATGAGGGCGGCAAAAAAATTTACGCGGCCTTCAAAGCTACTGACTTCTCCTCACAGCATATTCAATTTGATCGCGTCCCAGGACATCTGAGACCGTCTGGCGCAGTCTAATCAAAGCGTGCGGCAGATTACCACTGCCGCGCGCCATCCATGATGAGATGAGTTTCGCCCTGGAGATTTTGCGCGCAAGCCGTTTCGCAGCGGCGCTCAGTGTGCGCCGGCCGGAGCCGTGCCGTGTGCCCGCGGCAGCAGCACACACAGCACCACCGCTATCAGCAGCACGCCGCATAGCATCCGGTAGATCTCGTTTAGCGAGATCATCATGGCCTGGCTCTGCACCGCGCCGTAGAGCGTTGCCAAACCCTGCCGCTGTCCCGTTATGATCTGACTCATGTAATTAAAGTGCATTGCGCCCGGCATCGGAGAAGGTGCCTTGCTGAGCCGCCAGGCGTCGAACACGGAGAGATGCTGGACCAGATGACTCTGCTGTACCTGCTCATGGCGCACCATGATCGTGGTCAGGACTGAAGTCCCGACCGAGCCACCAATATTGCGTGTCATCGAATAGAGGCTGGCGGCATAGCCCATATTTTCACGCGGAATCGAGCTCAACGCGGCCGCCGAAAGATTGGGAAACACCAGGCCCATGCCAACTCCCTGGATCACGGTCGGCCAGATGAAATTCGAGATCGCCATGTTCAGGTTGAGGCTGCCTAACTGCCAGCTCGCCAACGCGATTATCAGAAACCCCAAGGCCACCAGTGGGCGCGTGTCGAGCCCGCGGCGCGCGATTCCGCCCAGCAGGAACATTGCCGCCATCACGCCGAGACCGCGCGGCGCCATCGCGAGTCCCGCCTTCCACGCGGTATAGCCGAGCAATTCCTGCAGGAACACCGGGTTCAGAATCTGCATCCCATACGCGGTGAAGGTAAGGATTATGAGCAGGACGGTCGGCACCGTGAAGTTGCGGTTCAAGAAGATGCGGACGTGGACGATCGGTTCGGGGGTGCGCCATTCATGATAGAGCAGCATCAGGAAGGCGGCGCCCGCGACAATCGAAAAGTACCAGACCCAGGGGGTCGAGAACCAATCGGCACGCTCGCCGCGGTCCATCACGATTTCGCCCAGTCCGAGCGCCAGCACCAGGCAGACTATTCCGAGCCAGTCGGCGCGCCCTCTGCCCTTGAGCCGTTGCAGGTACGATGGGTCATGGACAAAGGTCGACACCATGAAACCGGCCGCGATTCCGATCGGCACGTTGATGTAGAAGTTCCAACGCCAGTTCCAGTTATCGGTGATATAGCCGCCGACGGTCGGTCCCATGATTGGCGCGACCATCAGGCCAACGCCCCACACCGCCATCGCCAGCGTCTGCTCGTTGGGCGGAAACGTCTCCATCAGAATCGCCTGCGAAAGCGGCTGCAGCGCCGCTCCCGCGATACCCTGCAGGAAGCGGAACGCAACCATCTGGTTGAGCGACTGCGCGGCCCCGCACATCGCCGAAGAAATCACGAAAGTCGTAATCGAAATGATGAAGTAGCGCTTGCGCCCGAACTGCCCGGCGATCCATCCGGTGGTCGGGATCATGATACCGGCGGCGACCAGATAGGTGGTTACCACCCACGTGATCTCGTCGACGCTGGCGGAAAAGCTGCCCTGCATATGCGGCAGCGCCACGTTGACGATTGAACTGTCGAGGACTTCGAGAATCGTGCAAAGGATGACGGAAGCGGCAATGATCCATTTGCGCGCGGCCTCGGCGGGATGAACTAGCGCCGGTTCGATGGCCGCGGTTGCGGTTGCCGTTGGACTGACTTCCATTTCAATGCGAAAGTCCGGGGGCTGAGGACAACCGCCCGGCTCAGCTCTGATCGCGAGCGCTCACTCCTCACTCAGCCATCGACTGCATCAGGCCTTCAGGTCTCGTCCGCCTTCGCGGTGCGATCCTGGTCTGACGCTCGCGCTAACGCGGCCGATGCCGATCCTTATAGGGGGCGCAGCCTAACATGCAACCAGCGCGAGTCAAGACAGGCTGAGTGAATCTATCATTTGCAGGGAACCGCAGTTTCCACAATTCCGATGCCATAAAGCGGCTCTAGGGAGGCGAGAATTGCCTTTAGGTACAGTGAGCGTCCGCGCTGTTACTAATCGCGAAGGTTACTCAGTGACCAGCCCCTCCACAATGAGTATGCGTCCCCTTAAGGCATCTGCAATTGCGGGTCCATCTGAGTTGCGCCGGCACGACCGCCCGGCCTGGCATCTGTTGCGCCACGGCCACGTGACGCTTACGATTACGCAGTCGTTTCGCCCCGGTTAATTGTCGCGCAATAGCCAACTGAGTAGTCGCAACACCCAGCCACCGCCTTGCTAGTGAAGGATCGTGCGGTGAAAATTGCCCCTTACCCACGCTGTCGGGGCGAGCGCGATCCGGATAGCCACCGTCTGTGCTTGCAGGCACGGACAGGATTGTGCGATTGGCGTTGCCAGCGGATCCTGTTTGGCAGTACACTTTGTATTGGCTAGCAAACGCCGGTTCATGAGGCATCCATGGGATTTAGCGCTGGCCAAACCGCCTGCATTGTCGTGGAGGCGCGCCGACCGCGCGATTGTTTAGTGCCAGCCAGGCTGAGCGGCCGCTCATGCCCTCGCGCGTTTCCCATGATGTGCGGATCAGTGCCGCACGCGATCGGACGGTTGATCGCTCGACTACTCGATCCGGCCTTGTGGCGCCGACGCCAAGCTGGGCGCAGGCATCGGGCTTTAGCATAGGGGAATTGTGATGTATCCGCCGCACCTCACTCTCGGCCGCAACTATCTTGTGACATACGTGCCGTTCGGCTCACACCGGCAGTACTTCCTCCGAGGCATGGACAAGCATGAGTACGGATTCCAGTGGCAGACGACCTCATCACACCCATCTGGCAATACCGCGGCTGCGGCTTCGACGTTCGACGCGCCCATTGAAGGCACGGGGAAACGCGACGCGCTGGCTTGGACGCGGAGCGCGGCGTCTGGCGCTGTCGCCCGCCGCCGCGATGATGTGGAAAGTAATCGCCGGCGGCACTGAACCGGGTCGTGCGCACGGTCTGCTGATGGCGTGGCCCGGATGGGAATATCTCTCACATCATATCTGGCCCACCAGCGAAATCCCCGGCGCGCCGTACGGCGTGCTGAGCGTTCGCCTGGGTCCCTATCGCGGTGAGCCGCTGGTCTTGCCCGACGGCACCGTGATCGACACCGGCACGCCGGTGGGCGAACTGCATTGCAATAACAAAGCCGTCCTGCGCGTGGTGAGCGGCCGGCTCAACCCGTTTGCCGCCTGCCGCGAGGATCTGCACGCGATCACGAGTTGGATCAAGCGGGATCAGCTCGGCCGCCAGATCCAGGCCTTTTACGGCGTGACCATTCTGAGCCGTGGTGCGGTGCGCCTGGGCTTCACCATTCGCGCCATTCCGGTCACGATGCGCCGCCGCTTCGAGCGCATGTTCATGACCGGACTGCTTCTGCTCTATACGCCCGAGGGCCTGGAACGCCTGAGTCGCGGCACCACGGTGAGCAACTATCCGCAGGAGATCTGGATTTCGCGCCGCACCTTGCTCAGGCGTTACGGCGATCGCGAAGCGCGGCCGCTAACGCCTTCGCGCGCGACGCGCAACTTCACGCTCGACGGCGATTCGCCCAGGACGGACGCGGCCCGTGCGGACCAACTCCACGACGGCCCCGGCTACAATTGATCGGTCTCCCGCTCACCCTCCCGCCGCCGGCGGAGATGATGCATCAGCGGTGCGAAAGCCATGGCACCGAGTCGCCCGCTGGGCGCGCGGCGAACGTATCGCCGCGCATCGTCAGCACGATTGCGAGCAGCCGATCCAGCGAATTCTCCAGTAGGCGCGCGGTGGTCAGGCCATGGCGGTCTGGCGGCGCATGCTCCATCTGCTGGGCCGCAACCGTGGCAACGCGCGCGAAGTTCCGTCTGAGTTCCGCGAAACGCGCACCGCCGATGAAGTCGAGCGCGAGGCCGTCGCCCAGAAAGCTCGCGGTGACGCCCATGCCGCGCGCCACCCGCCGCATCTCGTGCGCATCGCCGCCATTCACTCCGCCCTCCGCGTCACCCTCCAACGCATACGCGTAGATGATGCAGGCCAGTTCGAGACGGCCGGCGTGCGCCCGCTGAAGGGCGAGGCGGTGCTGGAACTCATCGAACGCTGTGGCTGAAACCATTCGGTGCCAATTGGCGAGGGCGAGCGAATTGTTGATCGCATTGGCCGCAAGCCAGCGTCCTTCGTTCGCGATGGCGCCGTCCGCGTACGCTGCCGCCGTGGCGACGGAGGGTTTGCGCGCGAGCGTGACGACCGCAGCGCCGGCCGCACCGCCATGAATGACAATCCAGCCGCGCGCTTGCGCCGCAGCCAGTGCCGTATCGCCAGTCGCCAGCGGCAGCACGTAAACCTTGGCGGCGGCGCCAAGCAGGTCGGCCGGATCATGGCGCGGCTCCACTTCGATCCAGTGGCCCTTTTCGCACGTGAGCGGAGCGTAAACCGCTAGCGCCGGACACAGCGCCGGGTTGTATTCGGCGACCAGCATATTGCCAAGCCCGGCCTGCTCGATGTCACCGGCCAGTGTCCGCGCACGATGCCATTCGATGACGCGCGGATATCTGAAGCCCGCATCCCAGCTTATCTCCGACGCCAGACTTGGCGCGCCGAGCGGGAAGATGGTGGCGACTGCGGCGATCGCCGCCGCATAAGTGATCATCCGTCGCCGGTTGGCGGCGCGGCCGATCAGGTCGACCAGCAACAGCGCCGCCGCGACGCTTGCGGCCATCCCGGATTGCAATATGAATCGCCCCGGATCCTGGAAAATCCACGCCGCCGGCGCGCATAGCCACGCGACCATGAAAGCGTTGCGCCGCGGATGCCTGAACAATCTTGCCGCGCCCGCGAACCCGATCAGATCGAGCATCGGATCGAACAGCAGCGCGGAATGGCTATGCACACCGCTCAGCCATCCGAGGTAGCGAATAACGTGAATCGTATACGGCGCGGTCACGATCGCGGTGATGACCCCGGTCACCATCAGCGCGCGCCATCGCCCGCTCAGCGCCGCCGCGATAATTATACCCAGCGGCGCCGTCGCGTACCCTCCGAGATGAGCGTAAATCGCCGCCGAGGTGAAAATCGCCGCGACCCATGCGCGATCGCGCAGGAAAAACCAAATCGCCCACGCCGTCAGGATGAACATCCAGCCCGACGGAATGCCCACCGCGAACGACCCGCCGGCGAACGCCGCGCCACTCAACAGTGCTGCCGCCAGCAGCAACGCCCATGCGCCGCCTAGTTCGTAGGCGAAAAAGCCCGCCGTGCCCATCGCTGCCGCCCATTGCGCGACGGCCACGATCGCGTTGGCGAGGACGTAGTCATCACCGCTGCCGCCAAGCGCACGGCCTACGGCGCCCACCACGGCATGCATTAGCGGCGCCTGCAGGTTCGGCCGTCCGCGTGGACCAAAATTAATATGGTCCCACCACGCCTGACCATGCTCGCCGTAATCGCGCGCGAGCGAGACGTGATAGGCGGAATCGATGGTGACGCGGTAGTTGGGAATCGACGCCGCGAGCAGGCCACCGTGAACGCATAGGAGTGCCATCGCCACCAACACCACCACCCGACCGCCGCCCTGGCGCAACGGGCCGGGCGCGCCACTGCTAATATCGCGGCGGCCGCCATCCGTGGTTGGCCCGCCGGCTGACGATGGGGTCGAAGTAGCGGATGATGGCGTCGGCATTTTTCGCAACTGGCGCAGGTCGTCTTCCGTGGGTGATCGGCGACTCTCGCCAGCATAGCAATAACGCGATGGTGGGAGTCCTCGCGATTGCAAGAACATTGGGCGCCGCCGGGGCACCGCGCATCACGCCGCAAAGACGTATAGCGTCGATGGTCAAGCGCAACACCAAAAACCGCACCATTATCTATGCGGCGGCGTTTCTCCGCGCGATGGCGATCGGCCTGATGGGCGTATTGCTCGGCCTCTATCTCGCACAGTTACGTTTCACGCCCGCCATGATCGGCGTGGTGATCGCGGCCGGCCTGGCCGGCGGTGCGGTCGCCGCCCTCATCGCGACTGTCGCGGCCGATCGCCTCGGACGCCGGCGCTTCCTTTTCGCCCTGGCGTTTATCAGCGCCGCGGGCGGACTCGCGATCGTATTCGCCGCCGCTACGCCGGTGATTGTTACAGCGGCGGCCTTCGCTGGCATGGTGAACGGGATGGGCAAGGACCGCGGCGCGGCATTGGTGGTCGAGCAGGCGATCCTGCCGGTGACAGCCTCCGCGAGCGGCCGCACACAGGCCTTCGCCATGTACAATGTCGCGCAGGCGATTGGCGCCGCCCTCGGTGGTCTGATCGCTGGGATGCCCGGCCTGCTGCATCGGGTCGCCGGAATGTCACCGGACGCTGCGATGCAAATCGCGATGCTAGTGTACAGCGCGTTGATGCTGCTCACAGCGTTTCTCTATCCAGCGCTTGGCGCGGAGACCGAGGCCCGCGACACGCCGGCGCAATTCACGGTCTCTCCGCCGAGCCGGCGTGTGATTACGAGGCTATGCGCACTGTTTGCGATCGACGCGGTCGGCGGCGGCTTCTACACCGAGGCCTTACTCGCATTTTTCTTCGTCGAACGCTTCGGCGCGAGCACCGAGGCGGTCGCCCTGCTGTTCTTCGGCGCCTACGTCACCAATGCACTCTCGCAATTCTTCGCGGCCTGGCTGGCGCGCCGCATCGGTCTCATCAACACCATGGTCTTTACCCATATTCCGGCAAACTTGCTGCTGATAGCGGTCGCTTTTTCGCCCAACTTCATCGTCGCCGCAATCCTCTACCTGTTGCGCGAACTGATGCAGCAAATGGATGTGCCGACGCGTCAGTCCTATGTTATGGCGGTGGTG
>JBOHWJ010000046.1:0-4156 GCA_050736495.1 Binataceae bacterium (SeqCode)
GCATAGCCCGATCGGCCCCGGCCCTTCGATAACCGCGCTGTCGCCGTATTTGAGCGACGATTCCTCGACCGCATGAACGCCGGTCGCGAACGGCTCCAACAGAGCGCCCTGCTCGTAGTCCATCGAGGTGGGCAGCAGCCACGCATTTTGTGTCGGCGCAATAGCATATTCGGCGAAGGCACCGCCAAGGCGGCCCGGCTCGAGGCAGAAATTGAAACGGCCCTCCTGGCACAGCGCGCAACGCCCGCACGGCCCAAACGGATCGAGCGCAACATGGTCGCCGACCTTGAAGCCGCGCACGCCGCGGCCGACCTCGACCACTTCGCCAGCCGGTTCATGGCCAAGCACGGAGGGTAGATTCGTGACCATCCGGTCCGCACCGAGTTCCCACAGATAAAGATGGAGGTCGGAACCGCAAATGCCGCATGCCGCGACTTTCACGAGAAGCTGACCTTCAGCCGGATGCGGCACGGGAGCGTCGATAAGCTCGACACCGGGTTCGGGCCGCGTTTTTGCGATTGCCTTCATTTACCCATGACCTCCCGCTTACTTAATACGACTGTGCGGCGCCCAGCGTCAAAGGTCGGGCGGTTCTGAACGCGCCTGGCTAGGTCCAATGCCTGAGCGCAACGCCGCGATAGCGCATGCGCGGACGAATCAGGCGGTTATCGGCGTATTGTTCGAGGCTATGCGCGATCCATCCGGCCGCCCGCCCCAGGGCGAATACCGCCGCCGGCAAGCCGCGCGGGAAACCCAGCATCCGTGTGCATACGGTGAGATAGAAGTCGAGATTCGGCCGCAGCCGCTCGCGCTTCCATACCGCCTCTTCGACTCTGAGCGCGGTGTCGAAAAGGCGCCGACCCTTGCGCCGCGCCATCGAGGCCGCGACTTTCCTGAGCAACGCCGCGCGCGGGTCGCCCAACGGATAGATCGCATTGCCGAAGCCCGGCGGCAGCAGACGTTTCTCGGCGTAGCCGGTGAGCAGTTCTTCGAGCCGCGCGCCTTCGTCGAGCTGCGCGAACATATCTTCGATTCGATCACAGGCCCCGCCATGAATCGGACCGGACAGCGAACACAGGGCGGCCAGCACCGAGGCGTAGAGGTCAGCGCCGGTGCTCGCGACCACGCGCGCGGCGAAGGTCGACGCATTCAGCTCGTGCTCTGCGCATGCTATCAACACGCGATCCAGCACTTCGCCCTCCCAATCGGCAAAATCACCGAGCACGCGCGTGAACAGACTGGTCGCAACGCCGCCGGTATGCGGCTTGGCTGCGCGGCCATCGCGCATCCGCCACGACGGTCCACGTGCCAGCGCCAGCGGCAGCATCGTGACGATGAGCCGAGCCCGGTCGATACGTTCGCGCGGCGGCCCTATGCGTTCGGTCGCCGCTAATGACGGCATCATCACCGCTAGCCGCAGCAGCGGTTGCGCGTCACGGCCGACGGCGGCGAGGGCCGCTGCAACCGGCGCCGGCATTCTGGTGGAGGCGATTTCCTCGCGCAGCGCCTCGGCCTCAACTGGCGACGGCCGTTCACCGCTCCACAAGAGCAGGCATACTTCCTCGAAGGTCGCGTGCTCAACCAGTTCGTCGATCGGATAGCCGCGATAGGCGAGCCGACCTTCAATAACCGAACTGACAGCCGATTCCGCGACGATAACGCCGGATGCGGCAACATCGGCGCTGCGCGGCTGCGCCACCGTCACCCATGACGACGCGTCGGGGAGGCTGCGCGCGCGTCGGCCACGTTCCGGCGCGGTAACGCCACGCAAGGCCTCGATATCTGCGCGGCGATAGAGCGCCTGGCGGCCGACCTTGCGGCGATAGCTCTTGAGCCATCCGCGACTCACGTACGCATAGAGCGTGCCCAACTTGACGCCTAGTTGAGCGGCAGCTTCCGCCGCCGTAAGCATTTGGGGCCCCTCGCTAATTGGGTTTGCGGCCACGCCGCAATCACGTCATCTAGTTGCGTCAAGGTCAAGTGCGCGCGACTTTCTGAGCATCCGCGCGACTTCCCCAATGCTCCCGTCCTGCCATCGACGTTCGCTTGAATCGTCACGTCTAATCTTCTAATCATCTTCCAGCGCGGAAGGGACCGGGTGATGTTGACCGGGACCGCCGTGGCTCCGCTCTAGTCGCCGGCGCGACTGCCACCGCGCGCATCCAGCAAGCACATCCATGAAGAGGAAAGCATCGAATGGACTTCGGTATTCTGATTTTCACCAAACCCGAACGCGCTATCAGCGACACCAGGCTGTGCGAGGAGCGTGGTTTCAGCCACGCATGGTTTCCCGATTCGCAGATGATTTGGGGTGACGTTTACGCGTGCATGGCGCTCGGCGCGGTCAACACGAAGAAGATCAAGCTTGGCACCGGCATCTCGGTCGCCTCCAACCGGATTCCACCCGTGACCGTCCATTCGATCGCGACCATCAACCAACTCGCGCCCGGCCGCTGTCTGCTCGGCTTCGGCACCGGCCATACGGGGCGGCGCGTGATGGGGTTGCCGCCGGTCAAGTTTGACGACTTCCGCGAACAGGTCCGCGTCATCCATGACCTGCTGAAGAATGGCGAGGCGCTTTACAACACCGAAGGTTTGAGCCGGCGGGTGCGTTATCTTCATCGCGACCGGCACTTTATCAATCTCGACGATCCGATTCCCTTCTACGTCGCCGGTAATGGACCCAAGACGCTGGGCCTCGTCGGCGAATTCGGCGACGGTATCATGACTACCGGCGTGCTCACGACCGAGCGGCTGGCGGCGGTCTTCCGCCACGTCGAAGCGGGCGCCAAGGCGGCCGGACGCAATCTCGCGGCGCGGATGCCGTGCGTGTCACTGAGCCACCTATGCGTGCTCAGGCCGGGCGAGACGCTGGAGTCGCCGCGCATCCGGCACATGGTTGGTCCGTGGGTCATCACCAACCTGCATGCGATTGCGGCGGGCTATGCCAAGTCCCGCTCGCTGCCGTCCGACGCGCGCGCCGTCTACGACGAATACGAGCATTATCTTGATTCGCTGGGAAATCCCGAGCAGCGTTATCTGGAGCTTCACATCGGCCATTGCACGTATGTGCCTGAAGCCGAGGAGCGCTTCGTGACGCCGGCGACGATCCGGGCGACTACGCTGGTCGCCAGCCGGGAGGAGATCGTCGAGCGGCTGCACGATCTTGAGCGGGCGGGACTGAGCCAGATTTTTCTCAATCCACCGATGGACGGGTTCGATGATTATGTCGAAGAGGTATCACGCGACCTCATCGAACGGATGTAGCGAAAGTTGCCGTGCTCGTGCCTGTTTTGGCTTCGAGATTTGGCGGAGTGGCCGCTTGAAAGCGGAGAAACGGCCGTCATGACGCGACTGTCGTGTTAATATGACGCGGCCGGGGCAATTTACTTTGCCGCCCCGCTCCGATAATAAACATTACGTTTGCCGGTCTGTTACCGCCGTGTACGGGAATTATCCGCCTCATTTTTACTGCGTCGTGAGGTGCCTACGGCAAGCTGAAGAGGGACATGTCGAAGATTCGGGTGGCAATCGTCGGGGTAGGTAACTGTGCTTCCTCCCTGCTCCAGGGTCTCGAGTACTACAAGCACATTCCTGCTGGTGACCAGGTGTCGCCTGTGGGCTTGATGCATTATGATCTCGGCGGCTACAAGCCGGATGATGTCGAGGTCGCTTGCGCCTTCGATATTGACGTACGCAAGATCGGTCGGCCACTCGAAGACGCCTGCTTCGCGCCGCCCAACAATACTGTCACGATTTGGCGTGACCTGCCGAAATACGACGTTACCGTCGACATGGGCGAGGTTCATGACGGTATCGCCGCGCACATGTGCGCCTATCCGCAGGACCGCACCTTCGTCGCGGCCAATGATAAGCCGGTCGATATCGAAAGGCGCCTGCGCGAATCCGGCGCCGAAGTGATGCTCTGTTATCTGCCGGTAGGCAGTCAGCAGGCGGTCGAGCGCTACGCGCGCGCCTGCCTGGAGACTGGCGTGAGCCTCCTCAACTGTATGCCGGTTTTCATCGCGTCGGACGAAAAATGGGCCAACCAGTTCGCCGAGCGCAAAATCCCGGTGGTCGGCGATGACGTCAAGTCGCAACTGGGCTCGACCATTCTCCATCGCACTATCATGAAGCTGTTCGCCGACCGCGGTAT
>JBOHWJ010000047.1:0-5115 GCA_050736495.1 Binataceae bacterium (SeqCode)
TCGCCGCGCGCCGGCTCCGCCGCGACCGCCGGCGGCATCGGCGGTATCACACGCTGCGCCGGCGGCCGCGCGAGCGTGGCCAACGCACGCACTCCGCGTATGACGGCAGCGACACCGACTTTGTAAACAATCGCCGGCTCGAACAAGTCCGACAGCGGTCTAACCAATTGGGCGACTTCGCCGAGGCGCTGGCGCACCATCGGATCGCCAAGCGCGCCGCCGACGCTGTCGAGGTAGGCGTTGAACAATTTCAGCGAGAGCGGCCTTTGCCCAATCGTGAATGGAAAACGCAGGTCCACGCCGGCCGAGAACAGCCACGGATCGCGCTGCACCACGGCCTGCGCGGCAAAGAACTCGCGCGGCAAGCGCGCGTCATGCGGCGCGTATTTCGCGACGCATCCGCGCAGCGCCAGCGCCGAAATCACCGCCGCCGTCATACCCTGCGCATAGACCGGATTGTAGGCGCAGTAGGCGTCACCGATCGCGACAAAGCCATCGAGCCGTTCGCTCCAACGTTCGTAGCGCCGCCAGCGGTTGCGAATCGCCCGATTGGCGTAAACTGGCGAGATCGGCTCCATCTGCCGCACCATCTCGGCGATAATCGGCGAGCGCAGCCGCGGCAGCATCGCCATGAATTCGTCCTCATGCGTCGGCGGGTAGCGCCGGTTGAAGCCCGACAACGTGAGGTGCCAGCGGCTGTGTTCCTTTAGCTGGAAGTTCGCCTCGACCACATCGTCGGGGCGTCGCCGGATATACGCGCCTGCCCACCACCACCATTCGGACGGCCACTTCTCGCGCGATGGTCCCTGGAACCATCGCGAAGAATAACCGGCCAGCGGGTCGACCACGGTCTCATCGGACGGCCTGAGCCCCGCCGACCGCAACCACGCCGGCGCGCGCGAAACCGCGCCGCTCGCGTCGACCACAAGGTCCGCTTCAATAACTCCATCTTTGCCGCCGCCAGCACCGGCCGGCACGATGACGCCGACACAGCGCGGGCCGTCGCATCGTGACACCGCGAGGCCAGTCACCGCCGTGCGCTCGCGCAATTCGACCTTCGGCAGCGCACGAAAGAGGTCACGCACGCACGACTCTATCAGCTCACGGCTCGCGCTCAGAAAACGCAGGCCGGAGCGATAGCGCGTCTGCCATCCCTGCGGACGCAACACTGCGAAGTCCCACGTATGGTCGTGGAAAGTCGCGTCCTTCGCGACCGCCATCTTTTCAAGACCGGGAAAGAGCCGCTCGTACTCCTCTAACCCACGCACCAGCAGGCCGTGCACGTGGCGCGCCTGCGGCACACCGGCGCGATCCTGCGCATCGTCGGGGAAAGTATCACGGTCGAGTACTGTAACGCGGTCGAAGAATTCGCTGAGTACACGGCCGGCGGCCAGTCCCGCGAAGCTGCCGCCGATTACGAGTGCGTGCGTTGCGCCCATGGCAATTATCCTGCCGACCCGCTGCGTTGCGCCGTTTCGTAACGAATATTATTACCGCCGCACGTGCATCCCAAGCGCGAAAAATACCATAATGCGCTGGCGCGACGGTGGATGCGTTCAAAGCGATGATGCGATGAAGGCGCTGGTGCTATCGGCCGGATATGGCGAGCGGCTGCGGCCGCTCACGGAGCAAACGCCCAAACCAATTCTCGAAGTCGGCGGCCGGCCGCTAATCCACTACCCACTGTTGATGCTCAAGCGGGCGGGCATCACCGACGTTGCCATCAACGTTCATCACCTGGCGGACACGATCGAACGGACGCTCGGACGCGGCGACGCGCTGGGCCTGCGCATCACCTATTCGCCCGAAACCGTGCTGCTCGGTACCGGCGGCCCGCTGCTGGCGCTACGGACGTACTTCGGCGACGAACCGTTTGTCCTGCTCAACTGCGATACCATCCTGGCGCTCGATCTCACCGCGATGATCGGATTCCATCGCGAACGCGGCGCACTGGCGACGCTCGCGCTCTACGACGCCGCCGACCCCGGCGCCTATAGCCGTATCGAGAGCGACGGCGCGCAGCGCATCCGCCGGATGCGCCTGCTGCGCGGGCGCGCGCGGGGCGAATTCAACGACTATCCGCGCGAACTCGCGCCCGCCACGGCCGCACGGTTGACGCCCTACATGTATTGCGGCGTGCTGGTATGCGAACCGGCGGTGCTCGATCTCGCACCAAAGTCGCTGCCGATGAGCCTGATGGGTGATCTGTTCGCGCCGCTGGTAGCGCAGGGGTTGCCGCTCTTCGGTTACGTCCATCGCGGCTTTTTCCGCACGGTCGACGATCTCAAGGGTTACGAAGCGTTGCGTGCGGAGTTCGACGCCGCGCCGCCCCCTCTCGATTACCTGCCGCGCTGATTCGTATGACGGTTGGGAAATACCGCGTCAGCGCGAAGCCGCGGCGAGGCATTTCGCAGCGTTGCCCGGCAAGGCATCGGTGCTTGAGGCGAAAGGTCAGAAGCCTCGCAGCAGGCGGGTTGTCAGATAAATCGCAAGCATTCCAAGAGACGTGGCCACAGCGACCCATGGTGAGTCATGCTCGCGCGCTTCCGGCAGCAGATCTGACGCACCGATGTAGAGAAACGAACCCGCGAAAAACGCCAGTATCCACGGAAGAAGTCCCACGTTCAGATTGAACAGCAAGGTAATCGCCGCACCCACCACCGGTGCCATCATGTCCGCGGCAAGCCAGGACATGGCGCGCTTGAGTGGGTTGCCATGGGCAAGAATGACCGTCACCGTATTAAGGCCATCGCTTAGGTCATGCGCAATTATTCCCAGCGCGATCAGAAATCCGATTTTTGCGCTGGTCTGAAAGCCAACTCCGATAGCGACACCGTCCAGAAAGCTATGCAACACCAGGCCCGCTGCTGACAACGTGCCGAGTTCCGGCTCATGAGCTTTCACGGCGTGGGCGTGTTCGCGCGCCCGGTGCATGGCCGTGTAACGCTCGAGCCCGAAAAAGACCAGGAATCCAACCGCGGCGAACGGCATGTACGACGATCCGCCCTCATACGCGAAAACCTCAGGCAGTATGTCGAAGAGCGCGACTGCCAATACCGCGCCCGAACTGAAACCGAGCAGGAGATGAAGACGGTCGCGAAACCGAACCGCCGCCATGCCGCCAAGCCCGGTTGAAATGAACGTGACCGAAGCAAGAATTATTGCCATGAATCGCATGCGCTGGGTGAATTAATCGGGCTTCAGCACGATAGCGGCACGCGCGGACACTACGATCCGGCCGGCGCTAAAGCATCCAAAAGCATATCCGCCCTGCCCGCCACGCCGACGGCAATGGAACGGCGTGCGGTTCGCGCGGTAACTCAGATGACAACCTTGTCCGCGCGCAGGCGCTCGATTTCGCCAGCCGGATAACCCAGCAGTTCGGTGAGAATTTCGACCGTGTTTTCGCCGATCAGCGGCGCGGGCCGGTAGTCTGGCTCAAGCCGCGAAAAGCGCACCGGCAGCCCGGGCGTGAGGCGCTCGCCGCACTCCTTATGGTCAAGCGCGACCATCATGCCCGAGGCGAGAAATGCGGGGTCGTTCATCAGGTCGACCGCACCATAGATTGGGCCGGCCGCCAGGTTGCGTGCGCGCAGCCGCGCGACCAGGTCGTCGCGCTCGAAATTTCGCGCGGCCGCCGTGATTTCGCGTTCGAGGCCGTCGACGTTCCGAAGACGCGCCGTGATCGTGGCGTAGCGCACATCCGCGGCCATCGACGCCAGCCCGATCACCTCGCAAAGCACGCCAAATTCCGCGTCGCTCGCAACCGCGATCGCGATCCACCGGTCCTCGCCCTTGACCGGGAACACCCCATGTGGCGCCATGCCGGGGTCGCGGTTTCCGATCGGCCCGAGTTCGCGCCCGTTCATGAAATATTCGAGCATCGCCTCCGGCAGCATCGAGGTGACGACCTCGCACATCGAAACGTCGATGTACTGGCCTTCGCCAGTACGGCCGCGATGATGGAGCGCGGCGACGATGGCGAAAAGCATTGCGACTCCGACCGCGAAATCGGGCCAGGTGCCGCCGCCCGCTGACGGCGTTCCATCCGGATGGCCGGTCAGATGCGAGGTTCCGGCAAAGGCCTGGTTGGTCGGACCCCATCCGACCGTATTGGCAAGCGGTCCGGTCTGGCCGAGCGAGGTTCCCGAGAGCATTATCAGGTCCGGTTTGACGCGGCGCAGATTCTCGTAGTCGAGATTGAACTTGCGCATCGTGGCGGCGGTGAAATTCTCGGTCGCGAGATCGCTGATGCGCACGAGTCGGCGCGCGATTTCCTGACCCTGCGGATGAGCCAGGTTGAGCGTCAGGCTGCGCTTGGAAAAATTGATGCCGTTGAAAATCCCGCTGCGATTGACCCCCGCCTTACCGTCGGTGCCGCTCAGGTAACGGACCAGGTCGGGCCGCAACGTCGACTCAATTTTAATGACGTCAGCGCCGAGCGCACCCAGCCACGCGGTCGCGTATGGCAACGCGTAGATCCAGCCGAAATCGGCAACGCGGATGCCCTCGAACGGAAGCCGCCCGCCCGCTCGCGGCGCACCGTGTTCCGATATGGCATTCGCCAATGCGGCTTGCGCCGGCCTACTGGCGGCGATGTCGTTTCGCGTCGGCGCAGGCAGATTCTCCGCTTCGGTGACGAGTGATCCCGTCCGTCCGGCAATAGCCTCGATCTCTTCGCGGCTGAGACCTAAGCGCTCGCCGAGAATCCGCGCATTGTGCTCGCCTACGAGCGGCGCCGCGCTGCGAGTCCGCCATGGCGTGCGGCTGAAGATGAAAGGCGCACCCGGCATCCGCACCTTTCCGGCGAGCGGATGTTCAATGTCGATGAAATAATTGCGCGCGGCATATTGCTCGTTGTGCGCGACTTCAGCCGGTGAGTTGACCGGGAACGACGGCACATGCGCGGCCTGCGCGAGGTCGAACAGATGCTTGCGATCGCGTGTCGAAAGCCATTCGATGAGCACCGCTTCGAGCGCGTCGCTATTGGAGAGGCGGTCCTCGAAACTGCCGAACATCTCGCTATCGGCCCATTCCGGATTGCCCATCATCGCCTTCATCGCGCGCCAGTGATGGTTGCTGGCCAGGCCGCAGCTCACCCATCCGTCCTTGCAC
>JBOHWJ010000048.1:0-1989 GCA_050736495.1 Binataceae bacterium (SeqCode)
GTTCACGCGTGAGCGCCGCCTTTAGCTCTTCGCTGTCGAGAATCTTGTGCTCGAAAGTGTTGTCGCGCCGGTTTAGAGCCAGCGCAAGATCGTCGCGCCAGATTATTTCGGTGCCCAGGCGGCCGACCTCGAGCCCGGCGGCAAGATTCGCCAGTGCCGCCGCCGACGAGAAACTGAGCCCCGCAATCGCGAACAGGCCGAAGAACGTCAGCACCACGTCGCCCGCGCCGGTAACGTCGTAAACTTCGCGCGGCGTGGTCGGAATGTATGAATCCGCGCCGCCGCGTTCGGCCAGGTACATGCCGTCGCGATCAAGCGTGACCAGGCACGCCTTGAGGTCCAGCGCCGCGACCAGTTTTTCGGCGGCGGCGCGCCAGGCGTCGCGGTCAGTGAGCCGCATCCCGGTTGCCAGTTCAGTTTCGTAGCGGTTGGGCGTGAGCACGGTGGCGCCGCGATAAATGGACAAATCCTCGCCCATGCGCGGGTCGACGATAATTGGTATACCGCGCCGCTTGGCGCCGTCGATAAGTGCGCGCAGCAGGCCGGGGGTGAGCAGTCCCTTGTTGATGTCCGAAACGAGCACGCCGTCGGCGCGCCGGAGTTCGTCCTTGAGCCGCGCCTTGAGCGCGCGTTCGCGTTCGGGCGCAAGCGGGCGTCCGTCTTCTTCGTCGACACGCAACAATTGCTGGGTGGCGCGACGGGCCGATTGCACCGAACCGAGCATGCGCTCCTTCACGATCGTCGGCCGGTCGCCGTCGGCGATCAGCGCGCGGGTGCCGATTCCGAGGTCGCGGAACATTTCGCGCAGCAGCCGTCCATTGCGGTCGGCGCCGACCACGCTGAAGGCGCTCGGACGCTGTCCCAGCGCCCGCAAATTCGCCATCACGAAACCCGCGTTGCCGGGTTTTTCCTCGCGACGATGGACGCGCAGAATAGGAATCGGCGCCTCGGGCGAGATTCGTGCGACGTCTCCCCATAGATAGCGGTCGAGGATTACTTCGCCCGCGACCAGGATACGAAGCGGTTTGATTTGCGGGATTGACAGTTCAGTCGCGGCTGTCCCGCTTTCGGCCTTCCGCGACCCTATCACGCGCGTGCCCATGATGGGGGCATCATACGAGAATACCTATCCGCGGTTAACAGACCACAAGGCCATGATCGACGCGTTTCGGGCTTACGATGGGTCTGTCATCCCCGCGCTGGAGCCGCCTCGGCGTCAGCCTTGCGCACACCCATCAGGTAAGCCTCGATAAACGGATCGATGGCGCCGTCGAGCACGGCGTTGGTGTTGCCGATTTCGATGCCGGTGCGATGGTCCTTGACCATCTGGTAGGGATGGAGCACGTAAGAGCGGATCTGGCTGCCCCACGCGATTTCCTTTTTGTCCTTGCTGAATTGTTCAAGCTGTTCGCGTTTCTTGCGTTCCTCCAGCTCGAACAGCCGCGCGCGCAAAATCTTGAGCGCCATCGCGCGGTTCTTATGCTGGGAGCGTTCGTTTTGGCAGCTCACGACAATTCCGGTCGGGATATGTGTCATGCGCACAGCGGAATCGGTCTTATTGACATGTTGCCCTCCGGCGCCGCTGGCGCGAAACGTATCGACCCTGAGGTCGGCTGGATTGATCACGACCTCGACCTTGTCGTCGATCGCTGGAAAGACGAAGACCGAGGCAAATGAAGTATGGCGGCGCGCGTTGGCGTCGAACGGAGAGATACGTACCAGCCGATGAATTCCCGCCTCGGCTCTCAAGTAACCGTAGGCGTAATCACCCTCGACCGTAAATGTTGCACTCTTGATTCCGCCGCCGTCGCCGGGCTGAAGGTCGGCGACCTCGGTTGTGAAGCCGCGCCGCTCGGCCCATCGGAGGTACAGCCTGAGCAGCATGTCAGCCCAATCCTGTGCCTCGGTGCCGCCCGCGCCCGGATGGATCGAAACGATTGCGCCGAGCCGGTCGTACTCGCCGCCAAGCATCATCTGCAACTCCTGGCG
>JBOHWJ010000049.1:0-4799 GCA_050736495.1 Binataceae bacterium (SeqCode)
GGGTCGCTGATCTCGAATGCGGCCATACGCAGCACGTGCGCCACCAGCCGCCCTTCCAGTTGCGGCCATGGGTGGTCACGTCCGCAGGCCGCGCGAGCCATCTAGGAATCGAGCTTCATTGCAAGAAATGCGACGAGGAGCAGGCACCACGGTAGGCTCGTGAGTGCCCGCCGATATGTACGCACGGTCAGGGGGGCGCCGGTTTTCAACAGGATGATACAGCCGCCGGCCAAGTACGGCTCGTGGGCGCTGCCATGCGGATTACGTATCCACGTTCCGATAGACGCCATGCCGGTCGGCGAGGGTGCCCGTCAGCACCCGAATCTCTTCGCCGGTTGGATGTTCGTGATGACGGTCGCACGTACCCCACCTGAGCATTGCGACATAGTTGGCATGGTCGAGATCCGTATAAAAAATGCGCAGCGACATGCCTGCCGCAGCGTGCCGATCCCACGGCATCCGCCACGTATCGGCGACCACGCGCACACGCCCTGGACCGGAGTATTGGAATCAGCCGGGAGAATCGGCAATGGCGCAGGCGGGTTCTAAACGCGGTGATGGTTTTGATTACCGTTGTTCTGGCCGACCCGCGATACGCGCATCACCCCGTCGATCGCCGCAATCGAATGCATCAGGTTGTTCAATTGCGCGGCGTTACTGACTTTCAGTTCGAACAGTGAAAGCGCGCGTCCGTCGACGCCCGTGGCCTTGACCTCGGCGGTCGAGATATTAACACCGGCCGAAGCGATTGCCTTGGTCATCGCTGCCAGCAGCCCCGGCTGATCGACACACAAGACCTCGAGCCGAATCGGACGCGGCGTATCTTCGCCCGCCTTCCATACCACCGGCACGCGCCGCTGCGGATCGCTCAGCAGGGCGTGCGGACATCCGGCCAGATGCACCGTAACACCGCGGCCGCGCGTGATGAATCCAGCTATCGCCTCGCCTGGCAGTGGATTGCAGCAGCGCGCGAAGCGCACCAACACGTCGCCGATACCCGAGACGATGACGGCATTGCCGACCGGTTTGCGCGCCTCCCTGGCCGCGCGATCCTTGTCGGCCACTGGCGCCGGCTGTTTGTCGGCGCGATAGAGTTTCAATTCCTCGGGCGTCAGGACCTTGTTGAGCAATTGCGAGGGCGTGACGATGCCGTAGCCGACCGCGGCCAGCAGACTGTCGGCGTCGCGCTGCGAAAATTCCTTGAGCGCCGGGGCGAAGCGCGACTTGCCGCGCAATTGCGACACACTCAGGCTGAGCGGTTCCAGCTCGCGGTCGAGCAGCGAGATGCCCAGTTCACGCGATCGTTCGGCCTGTTGCTGGCGCAGCCATTGCCGGATTCTGCTCTTGGCTCGCGCCGTGACGACGTAGTTAGCCCAATCCTTGCCCGGCGTCTGACGCTCCGCCGTGATTACTTCGACGGTGTCGCCGGATTTGAGCCGGTAACGCAACGGCACCATGCGGCCGTTGACGCGCGCGCCGGCCAGATGGCTGCCCACTTGCGAGTGAATCCGGTAGGCAAAGTCGATTACGCTAGCGCCCTGCGGGAAATCCAGCACATCGCCTTTGGGCGTAAAGACGAAGACCTCCTCGGGGAAGAGATCATCCTTGACGGTCGAGAGGAATTCCTGCGGATCTTTGAGATTCTGCTGCCATTCGATCAGGCGGCGCAGCCAGGCGAAACGTTCGGTCTCGCGCAATCCGGTGGGGCTGCCACCCTTGTAGGTCCAATGCGCCGCGATGCCTTGTTCGGCGACCTCGTGCATCTCACGCGTACGAATCTGCACTTCCATCCGCTGGCCGCGCGGGCCGATCACGGTGGTGTGCAGCGACTGGTACATGTTGATCTTGGGTAGCGCGATATAGTCCTTGAAACGGCCCGGAATCGGCTTCCAATTGGCATGGACCACACCCAACGCCTCGTAGCATTCGCGCACGGTCTCAACGATGATGCGAAAGGCGACCAGGTCGTAAATCTGGTCGAAGCTCAGCCCTTCCTCCTGCATCTTTGTATGAATCGAGTAGAAGTGCTTGGGACGGCCAGTCACTTCGGCCTTGACCTCGGCCTCCGTGAGCCGGCGCGTCAGGATATCGATAACGCCGCGGATATATTGCTCGCGCTCGGCGCGGGTCTTGGCGACGTACGCCTTGAGCATCGCGTAGGCCGACGGGTTAAGATAGCGGAAGGCGTAATCCTCAAGTTCGGACTTGAGCCAGTAAATGCCAAGGCGGTGCGCGATCGGCGCGTAGATATCGAGCGTCTCGCGCGAAATCTCCTCCTGCTTCTCCGCTTTCAGATGGTCGAGTGTGCGCATGTTGTGCAGGCGGTCGGCGAGCTTTATCAGCACCACCCGGATGTCATGCGCCATCGCGATGATCATCTTGCGGAAATTCTCCGCCTGTTTCTCCTCGCGGCTCAGGAACGTGATCT
Organism: Binataceae bacterium (SeqCode); assembly: GCA_050736495.1. Classification (GTDB taxonomy): domain Bacteria; phylum Desulfobacterota; class Binatia; order Binatales; family Binataceae; genus JBOHWJ01. Next base: position 2,429 of record JBOHWJ010000049.1, read on the forward strand.
TCGAGACCTTGGTCATGCCGTCGACCAGGTTCGCGACCTCGACGCCAAACTGCCTTTCCAGTTCTTCGGGCGAGGCCTGGGTGTCTTCGATCACGTCATGCAGCAGTCCGGTAACGATGGAGGGAACGTCGAGATGCAGTTGCGCGATGATGAGCGCGACATTGAGCGGATGAGTGACGTAGGGTTCGCCTGACTTGCGCTTCTGCTCGGCATGCATCCGCGCCGAATAGGCGTAGGCGCGGCGGATAAGCGCGACGTCCGCCTGGGGATTATACGACTGGACCTGGCCGATTAGTTCCTCGGGGCCGCCGGGTCCGCCGGTGCTTAAGGCGGCTAGATCTTCCACGGCGCAAACTCCTCGCGCAGCCGCCCCACTTTGAGGCGTTCGGCCCTGACCACGGCTTCCACACGGGCAAGCGAATCCGGGATGCTGGCGTTGGTGATTAGGTAGTCGTATTCGTGAAAGGCCAGAGCCTCTTCCCGGGCACGCCGCAACCGGCGCGCGATGGCGGCCTCGTCCTCGGTGCCGCGTCCTCGCAAACGCTCTTCCAGTTCGCCGAAACTAGGCGGCAGCACGAAAATAGTCACCGCGTCGCCAGGGTAAAGTTGGCGGATTTGACGCGCGCCTTGGACGTCGATATCGAGCAGGATGTCGCGTCCGGCACGGATCGCGCCATCCAGCGGCGGCCGTGGCGTACCGTACCAGGCGTCGAACACCTGTGCCGATTCCGCCAGTTCGCCCGCCTCACGCCTTCGAATGAATTCGTCGTCGCTCACGAAGTGATAGTCGCGCCCGTCAACTTCGTTTTCGCGCGGCGCGCGCGTGGTCAGCGACACCGACGCTTCAAGTCCGCCTATTTCCTTGAGCGCAGCCTTGGAGATAGTGGTCTTGCCCGCACCCGAGGGTGCGGAAAGTATAAAGATGATGCCGCGCCGGGGCCGCCGATCAGCTTTCATCGCTCAAATTATACAAGCATGTCGCAATTTGCAAATGCCGTTTTAATGCATTCACTCATTCGATGTTCTGCACCTGCTCGCGCATTTTCTCAACTTCGCTCTTGATCTCGATAGTAATCTGCGAGAGCGCGGCGTTTTGCGACTTTGCCCCGATGGTGTTCACCTCACGATTGATTTCCTGCAGCAGAAACTCGATCGATTTGCCCACCGGGCCACTGCGGTTGAGCAGCGCGCGCATCGCCTTCAAGTGAACCGTTAAGCGCGTCAGCTCTTCGCTGATATCGCCATGTTGGGCGGCGCTGGAAGCCTCTTCGTAAAGCCGTTTTTCATTAACCGGCAGATCGCCGAGCAACTCGCGCACACGCTCTTCAAAGTTGGCTCGTATTGCCGCACGGGATTCGCCAGCCAATTTTTCGATACGCGGAACCGCGACGCCGATCTTCTTGAGCCGCATCTCGAAGTCGCGCTTGAGCGCGAGCCCCTCCCGCGTGCGTTCGGCGACCAGCGTCTTGAGCGCGCGCCCGAGCGCGGCTAAGGCCAGCGCGGCGCCGGCGCGGTTGTCGGCTTCCTCCTCAGTCACCTGGAAAATCTCGGGCCGCTGCAGGATGGCTTCGATGCCGAGCTTGCCGTTGAGCTTCAGGCGTTTGCCGAGCCGCCGCAGTTCTTCGACATAGCGCGACGCCAGTTCTTCGTTGACGCGCAGGCGCGCCGGCGACGCCTTGAGCATGACCTGGCGGACGAAGATCTCGACGCGGCCGCGCTCGACCACCCCTTGGACGAGCTTGCGCATCTCGGCCTCGTATTCGCCCCATCCGCGCGGCAGGCTCAGCTTGAGTTCGAAGAAGCGCTGGTTGAGCGCTCGAATTTCGGCCAGCACCTGAACACCGGCGTGCTCCAGTTGCACACGTCCAAAGCCGGTCATACTCCGCATCGTTCATTTACCCTCTTCGCGTCGTTCCGCCCCGTTTTGGCTATGCAGGTCCGGTAAAGTTCGACCGTCCGCCGCGCCATCGCATCCATCCCGAAGCGCTCAGCCACAATCGCGCGCGCCGCCGCCCCCATCGTCGCACGCGCCTGCGGATTGCTCGCAAGGCGCAGAATCGCCTGCGCCAGCGCTCCCGCATCCGCCGGCGGCACTTTCACTCCGCTGCGGCCGTCCTCGACGGTTTCGCCCAGACCGCCGCTAGCGGTCACGATCGCGGGCAACCCGCACGCCATCGCCTCAAGCGCGGCGACCCCGAGCCCTTCGTGCAGCGAAGGCATTACGAACACATCGAGCGCCCATAGCAATGTACGCGGATCTTCGAGCTGACCCAGCATGCGCACGGGCGTTTCGAGGCCGAGGCGATGCAGATCGGCTGCGAGAGCGGCGCGCAGCGATCCGTCGCCGGCGAGGAAGCAGCGGAGGGGGGGG
>JBOHWJ010000050.1:0-3626 GCA_050736495.1 Binataceae bacterium (SeqCode)
CGTCGGATGGACGAGGTTTCAGCGCCGCGAGTGGTGGCCAAGTGGATGCGCGCGGTTTTTTCAGGGCGGTAGGTGAGGTAAGCTTCGCTCAGCGAGCCGCTCGGTCAAAAGTGTTCATATGCCAGACCGGAATCGTCAACGTAATCTGCGTGCAAGCCGTTCGGGCTCCGGTGGATTTGTCCGAATGCACCGCAAGGGGCCGAAGCGGCGGCGGCAGGGTGGCGCGATGCTGCTGGTTGTCGCGCTGGCGATTGCGGTGCTGATATTGGGTTTTCTCATCAGGCGCATCACACAGCCGGCCGCGATTCGCTACGTGGTGCCGCGGCATCCGCGGCCGGCCACTGTGGTTGCGCCGCCGCGATATTCGCCCGATGGTGTTGCGCCACCGCAAGCCGCCGGTGCCGACGCACGGAGCAACGGCTCCGCCGCCTTGGTGCCGCCGCGCGCCGGTGCCGGCGTCGCGTCCAACCCGGCGAGCGGCTTACGCCCCAGGATCGGCGGAGGCTGGATACGCTGATTCAACGCAAGCTCAACCAATAGGTGCCCGCGCGCCCGCGCCTCCATCGGCGACTGCGGCCGCGTTGCAAAGGGAGAGGGCCACATGCGTGCGATGGCGGTTCACTCACCCGCATCTATCGAAAGCAATCCGCTGAGCCCGATCGAGCTGGAACGGCCCGAGCCTGGCGCCGGCGAGATTCTCGTGCGAGTGAAAGCCTGCGGTGTATGCCGCACCGATTTGCACGTTGCCGAAGGCGACCTGCCACCGCGTCATCCGCGAATAGTGCCGGGTCATGAAGTGGTTGGCGTGGTTGAGCGCGCCGGCGCGGGCGCGGTGCGCTTCAAACCCGGCACGCGCGTCGGCATCGCATGGTTGCGCGAGACCTGCGGCGTCTGCGCGTATTGCCGGCGCGGACGCCAGAACCTGTGCCCCAATGCACGTTTCACCGGCTACGATCATGACGGCGGCTACGCCGAATGGGCGACGGTGCACGAGGAGTTCGCCTATGCGCTGCCGGATTTGTTGAACGATGAAGAGCTCGCGCCGCTGTTGTGCGCGGGGATAATCGGCTTTCGCGCGATTAGGCGGGCGGACATACGGCCGGGCGCCACCGTCGGGCTCTACGGCTTCGGCGGTTCAGCGCATATTGCAATCCAGGTGCTGAAATTTTGGCAGTGCCGCGTATTCGTGATGAGCCGTGGCGGCCGCCATCAGGAACTGGCGCGCGCGATGGGCGCGGATTGGCTCGGCAGCGCCGACGAACGTCCCCCCGCGCCGCTCGACTCCGCGATCCTCTTCGCACCCGCCGGCAACCTGGTGCCGCCGGCGCTGGAGGCGCTCGATCGCGGCGGCATTCTCGTCATTGCCGGAATCTATCTAACGCCGGTGCCGACGCTCGACTACGAGCGTCATCTCTTTTACGAAAAGGAATTGCGCAGCGTTACCGCGAACACGCGCGCCGATGGCGAAGAATTTCTTGCGTTAGCGGGCAAGATCCCGATCCGTACCCACACGTTCGTGTTGGAACTGAACGAAGCCAACCGCGCGCTCCAGATGCTGAAGCATGACGAGCTCAAAGGCGCGGCGGTCCTGCGTATATCCTAAAGCGCGGGCGACAAAAGTGGCCGAATCCGCCCGCGGATACCGCGATTGTCGCGCGCGATGCCGTTCACGACGATGGCCACGCGCGATCGCCGTCCGCGCCGCCCAACGCATGCTCCGCCGCCGGCCACAGTTCCGCGCGCGCCTTGGGCAGGCACTGCGGATAGTTGCGCTGGATAAATTCGATCAGCTTTTCACGGATTTCACATCGCAGATCCCAGGCGGTGCCGGCGGCGGCCGCGCTGGCGAGTCCCCGTAGCTGCAAAGTCTGCGCAGTGGCTTCGGTGACTTGAAGCACGCAAACCTTGTGGTCCCATCGCGGCGAGCTTTGGACCAGCCGGGTGAATTCCTGACGGATGGCATCGATCGGCGCCGTGTAGTCGACGTAAAGGTGGATCGTGCCGAGAAGATCGGCGGTCATACGCGTCCAGTTCTGGAAGGGCTGCTGGATGAAGTAGGTGAGGGGCAGGATCCAGCGGCGCAAATCCCATGTGCGCACCACTACGTAGGTGGTCGTGATCTCTTCTATCCAGCCCCAGTCGTTTTCGACGATTACCGCGTCTTCAAGGCTGATCGGTTGTGTGATCGCGAGCTGAATGCCGGCCACGACGTTCTCAAGCGTTGGCCGCGCCGCCAGGCCCACGGCGATCCCCGCGATACCGGCCGAGGCAAGCACGCTGGTGCCGATATCGCGTCCCCACGAGAACGACATAAGAATGGTGGCGCCGGCCAGCACGACGATGATGACCATGAAAACTCGCCTGAAGACCTGTACTTGTGTATTGACCCGGCGCGCCTTCGTGCTGTCGCGTTCGTCGAGTTGGTAGCGCGCCAGAATCAGGTCGGAGACGACGAAGATCAGCGTGATCAGCAGCCAACTGGTGCTCGCGATGATGATTATGCCAATCGCGTGCTCGGCTACGCCGTTCCATTGCGGCGGAAGATGCGCGGCCGGTAAGACCAGCTCGAGCGCAAGGGCGGGCAACAGGACCTCGAGCGGCTTGCGGCAGTGTCGTTCGAGTGATTCGTGGAGGACAGTCACCGACCGTTTGGCGGCGTGACGGTTGAACAGCACCAGCAGGTAGTGAAGCACGAAGCCGATTACCAGGGCGGCCACTATGCTCGCGGTGCCTGCGGCAATAGCGTTCCAGTCTCCACTGAGGATGTTGGCGAAAATCATCGGCGCTTGGGAAGTTGTCGAACCGTGGGTAAGTGTCTGTAAGTTATAAACCAAAGAGGAAGCGATCAAGAGGGGGGTCATCCGGGCGCAGCGGATAAATCCAGAGCGGGCGACGCGTCGCTGGCTACGCGATCGCGTTTGCGCACCAGTCTGTTTGCCGATGATTTTAACTGGCCAGTTGAAAAAACGACGCCCCGCCGTCGCGTGTGGACGGCGAGGCGTCCACGGGTTCGCTCTCAACTCGGTTTCGCGCGGAGGCTAGCCGTGGTGACGGTGGTCGTTGGATTGCGGATGGTGCCCGGGAAAGAAGCGATGGTTAGTGTGCATCTTACAGACCCAACTGGATGCGTCGGCCACCGGGCCGCCGGTGTATGAGGCAATTTTCGGGTACGGGCACAACGGCATCGTGCGGTCAATAACGCAGCTACTGGTGTTGTTGTTCACACAATGCGCCGCAATGATCTGGTCGGGCGCGTCGCCGTTTTCGACCCAAGCCTGAAGCTGCGGCAAGGGGTTGAATAAGTTCGGTCCGGGTCCGCCGCCGCAATGATGCATGCCGGGAACCATGAAGAGCCGCGCGTTGTTCTGCAGATGCTTGAAGCCGCCGCCCAGTGTCTTCGCTACGGCGCTGTAGTAGTCAACGCTCACGAACGGCGTCAGCGCGGGATCGGCCCAGCCGTGGTACATGATGAGCTTGCCGCCATTGGCGAAGAATGGTGAAAGGTCGGTGTTCTCGCCATTGCCGCCATATTTCGACACCACGGCTTCCAGCGTGGCGACGTCGCTGCCGTTGAAGTCGAAGGTGAGCGAATTATAGTTGGGATCGTTGAAGACGAAGTACTTCAT
>JBOHWJ010000051.1:0-17618 GCA_050736495.1 Binataceae bacterium (SeqCode)
GCACCGCGCAGATTATGAAGCTGCTGGTCGCGCGCGCGTTGCTGGGCGGCACCGCCCGCCCCTACTGAAAAAGCGTACGGCGATCAAAAATCCGGAAGTTCGCGATCAAAGCAGTTGATCGCGGACCGGCAGGACCCGGCCTCTCCGACCGGGACGCCGACGTCGACGCCCGCGGGGCAAGCCTACGGTCACGCGGACGGCGACACCGACACCGCTGCAAACACCGACACCAACAACTACGCCGAAAAGCGTGGTCATCATTGAGATGGGTCCGCGGCGATGGCGCCTGACCGCGCGCTGATGCTAAGTGTCTGTGCGTGAAACGTGATGCGGAGGTCGCGATAACGGTCCTTCGCAGCGCGTTCACGAAGATGTGAGCGCGCCAATGCTGAGCCCTTATCGCGTACTCGATCTTACTGATGAACATGGTTCGCTGTGCGCCCAGATACTCGGTGACGCCGGCGCCGACGTTGTCAAGCTGGAGCCGCGCGGCGGATCGGCGACTCGTCGTCTCGGACCGTTCCTGCGCGACCAGCCGCATCCCGACCGTTCGATCTCTTTCTGGGCCTATAATCGCAACAAACGAAGCCTGGCACTCGACCTCGAGTGCGCCGCAGGCCGCGAAATTTTTTACCGGCTGGCCGCGCGCGCGGATTTCCTGGTCGAGTCCGATGCGCCCGGATCGATGGCGGCGCGCGGACTCGGCTATCGCGAACTGAGCGCGCGCAATCCCGCCCTGGTCTACGTTTCGATCACTCCCTTCGGCCAGAACGGTCCCAAGGCCCATCATGCCGCCAGCGACCTGACGATCATGGCGGCGGGCGGACCGCTCATCCAATACGGTGACGACGACCGCGCGCCAGTGCGGCTCAACGCGGCGCAGGCCTATCTCCACGCCTCGGCTGACGGCGCCGTCGGCGCCATGATCGCGCATCACGAGCGCGTGCGTTCCGGCCGCGGCCAGCACGTCGACGTTTCGGCGCAACAGAGCGTCGCGCTCGCCACCCAATTCGGTATCGTGGCGGCCGCCATCGAAGGCACCCCCTTCGCCCGCGTTGCCGGTGGCGTCAAGTACGGACCACTCAGGGTTCCGCTGGTGTGGCGCGTGCGAGATGGTTACATCAGCATGAGCGTCTTGTTTGGGCAGGGACTCGGTCCGTTCACGGTGAAGCTAATGCGCTATCTGTATGAGGAGGGCGCATGTGACGCCGCGATGCGCGATACCGATTGGATTGGCTTCGGTGACAAGTTGTTCAGCGGCGCCGAGCCGATCGAGAGCTACGACCGGCTCAACCGCCTCATCGCCGAGTTCGTTGCCACGCGTACCAAGGCCAATTTATTTAATGCCGCCACAGAACGCGGGCTTTTGCTCGCACCCGTCACTACTATCGACGAGGTCGTCGCCAGTCCGCAATTCGCTGCGCGCGAATATTTTCAAACCGTCGAGCATCCCGAACTCGGTGAGTCGTTCCGTTATCCGGGCCCGTTCGCCAAATTCAGCGCGGCGCCGATTCAATACCGCCGCCGTCCGCCAACTGTCGGCGAGCATAGTCGTGAAATTCTCTGCGGCGAACTCGGCATTACGCAAGCTGAGTTCGTCGAACTTCAGCGCAAGGGCGTCATCTGATGGCGTACGAAGGGACTGGGCGCGGGCCAGTGCCGGCGTAGGAGTCGACGATGGATCACGAGGCAAAATCCGCAAGGCCGCCGCGCGAAGAACTGCCGCTTAGCGACATCAAGGTCTGCGATCTGATGTGGGTGATGGCCGGACCTGCCTCGACGCGCATCCTCGCCGACTATGGCGCACAAATCGTGCGCGTCGAATCGCCTACCCGGATGGATACGGCGCGCACCGTCGGTCCCTACCATCGCAACCTGATCGCGCCCGACTCCTCGGCGCTTTTCGGCAACAACAACGCCGGTAAACTCGGCATCTCGCTCGACCTCGCCAGACCGGAGGCGCGCGGGGTGGTGCTCGACCTCGTCCGCTGGGCCGATGTCGTGACCGAATCGTTCTCGCCCAAGGCGATGCGCGCGTGGGGTCTCGATTACGAATCGCTGCGCAAGGTCAAGCCCGACCTCATCATGCTGAGCACGTGCCTGATGGGTCAGTCGGGACCGCTCGCGATGTATGCCGGATTCGGCAACCTGGCCAGTGCGCTCGCCGGCTTCTACAATCTTTGCGGATGGCCCGACCGTGCGCCGGCCGGTCCCTTCGGCGCCTACAGCGATTACATCGCACCGCGATTCACGGTGGTCGCGCTGCTGGCCGCGATCGATCATCGCCGCCGCACCGGCCAGGGCCAGTATATCGACCAGTCGCAGGCCGAGTCGGCGCTGCATTTCCTAAGCCCTGCGATTCTCGACTATACGGCCAACGGCCGCGTATGGGGCCGCTCTGGCAATCGCGATCCGGACCATGCGCCACATGGCGTTTATCCCGCGGCGGGCGACGATCGCTGGGTTGCGATCGCTTGTCGCACCGAAGCGCATTGGCGCGCGTTATGTACCGCGATGGGCGAAGAGGGATTGGTGAACGACGCGCGCTTTGAGACCTTCGCTTTGCGCCAAAGCAATTGCGATGCGCTCGACGCCGTCATCGCGAAATGGACGGGCGGGCGCGACCGTCATGAGCTCGAGCGGATGCTGCAGGAGCGGGGTGTGCCCGCGAGTGCGGTGCAGGACAGCGCCGACTGCGTGTGCGACCCACAACTGCGGCATCGCGGCCATTTCGTCGAACTGCCGCATTCGACGCTAGGCAAGACCGTAATCGAAGGTACGCGCTTTCACCTCTCACGCACACCCGCGCAGATCACGCGTCCGGCGCCATCGACGGGCCAGGACAATCAGCACGTGCTCGAAGAGATTTTGGGCTATAGCCAAGCGCGCATCGACGAACTGGTCGCCGCCGGCGTCCTCGGCTAATCCGCTTCAGCCGAGCGTTGTGACGGATTAGGGGTGGTGGTGAATCAGTCGCAGAGCCAAACCTTAGTTGGGTGCCTGCGATCCCGTGATCCGCAGCGCTTTTAGTTCTTTTAGATCTTGTATCCCTCGAACACGATACGACTCACCCGAACCAGGCGACTTGGCGCCGCCCGCTGGGTGCTTGAGTCATCCTGAGGTAGTTACCCCGCCGAGCAAAACAAACAGAACGATTACGAGCGCCCGCGGCTATGCGGCTTGGCATAGCGCCACCTTCTATCGTGCTGCCTTTCTTTCGTCACTCACCTATCAAGATTTTGCGGCGGTTGCGCTAGGAGAACCCAGCGTTTCTTTCAGCACCTTTTCTATCTCATTGCTAGACCAGTCGATGCCGCCTGCGCAATTCCAAAGGATTTCTCCCGCCCGTCCGATCAGGAAGGTCGAGGGTATGCCGCTAACCTCATACTTCCTACTTATACTGTCGTCTGGGTCGAGTAGCACCGGAAATTCATACCCGTTCTCCTGAACGAACGGCTGCACCGCGACAGCGCCTCCTTGGTCAACGCTTACTGTCAATAGAACCAAATCGCTTCGACCGCCAAAATCTCTGTATAGCTTGGCTAGTGAGGGCATTTCGCCGCGGCACGACGGACACCAGGTGGCCCAAAAATTCAGCAAAACCACTTTCCCTCGGAAGGCCGACAGTGAAACCGAATCTCCCCTCAGGTTTTGAAGCACAAAGTCCGGCGCGATTTCCCCGCCAGACGCCCCCGAGCCGGAAAATAAGCCGGTTAGGGTGACGGCACCGCGAAGCTCGTTCAGCCGGACGCGGGGCTTGCCGGGCGAGTTACCGGGTTTCGGTACATTTGTGGTTGTCTTGGCCGGTTCGCGCAATTCAGAGTTCGCTTGGGTGACCTTCTGAGGTTGCGGTTGAAGGCCAACGCCAGATGGCGCTGGAGTGGCAGCGGCGCTAGCTTTGCGAAGAGCCGGCAGCGCGGGCAGAGGCACAGCTTTCGCGAGCAAAAGGCGGTTCTGCTCGTGATAGAGCCGGTAGGCGAGATACTGAGCCGCCCCAAAACCAAGAACAAAGGTTACGAGAACCACTTCGGCTAATGTCCGCGCTGAAAGCGAATGAGGGCGACGAGACGACCCTGTACCAACCACAGCCGCCCCACGGTCATCCCTCGAAGCGATTCCGCGATCGCTTGCCGAGAAGATAAAGCGGGCAGCGCCAAAACGTATTTCGTCACCGTCTTGTACGTTAGTCCAGTCAGTGACGCGACGGCCATTTACGAATGTACCGTTGGTAGAGTTCAAATCGGCAATCTGACAACGCCCACCGCGATAAGCGATACTGGCGTGACGGCGAGATACGGCGCTCGCAGACAGTACGAAGTCGTTCGACGCCTCATCGCTGCCGACGAAGACCTGCTCCTTTAACCCAATAACAAACTCGCGCGTGCGCGAGTCGGTTGGATTAAGCGCCAACAGACGCCTGCGGATATTTGGGCAATTAGCTTCGCTCGCTGGCCCGGACACCGCTCGCCTTCTTCGCCAAGCCATGCGTCAGTTATAGTCGCAGAGCAACTAATTGGTAAACATTTAATCGTGCTTTAGCGCAGTGGGGCAAAGAAAAATTAATACTTGCTTGAATACGCTCTCGCTTACAGCCAAAGAGTGAATCGACGAACTGGTCGCCGCCGGCGTCCTCGGCTAACCGGCTCGCCACTGGCGCGGTCGTTACCGCGGAATGTGGGCGGCGAAGCGCAGCCGAATGTAGTCGCCGGTCCAGCGGCCCTCGCCATCGCACAGCACCGGCCGCAGCATCGCAACCACTTCGTCGCGCGCGGCGACGCGCTGGTCCGCAGGCAAGCGGCGGAAGAACGGTTCGCCAAAGGTATCGAGCCATCCCGCCATGTTAGTCGGGAGCGGTGTCGGCCGCGGAATCAGTTCGATGTAATCAACCATGAAGCCGCCGCGCGTGAGCCGGGCGCGATAGTCGTCGACCGTCGGGAAGTACCACGGAATTGTCCCGCCGCTGTTGACGCCGCGGCGTTCCAGCATCGCTATCATCGCGACCGTGATTGCGGCGACGCAGCCATGACCGCCCATTTCGGCGACGAAGCGTCCGCCCGGCTTGAGCGCGCGTTTGACGCCGGCGATAACCGCGTCGGGATCTTTCGTCATCCAATGCAGCGCGGCGTTGGAGAAGACCGCATCGAATTCCGCGTTGAAGTTGAGCTCGTGCCCATCCATGACGCGAGCGTCGAGGCCGCGCTCGACGGCGGCCGCGACCATGTCGGCCGCACCATCGACGCCCACCACCGAGGCGGCGGCGATTTTCTCTGTCAGGATACCGTCGCCGCAGCCAAGGTCGAGAATTCGTTCTTGCGACTGCGGTTTGAGCAGGTCAAGCACGGGCTGTCCGAGCGCCGGCACGAAATGCGCATGCTGGGCGTAGCGGTCAGCCTTCCATTCGTTGACGGGTGTGTCGTTGGCGGGTTTACTCTGTGATTCCATCGAGGATTTTGGCCTGTATGCGCGCGATGCGGTTGATTAAGAAAAATCCAATCAACCCCATTTGCTTGATCGGCGCAAGCGCGGACGCGCCTTCCGGCCCGTTCCCCTTTTGCGCGGCGCGAACCGGCGAACCTGGTTTGCCTTGGACGCGCTCTGGATGCGATCGAGGGAGCGCCATATTGTAAACGTGGATCGCATCGCACATCGTTGGCGGAGGCGGCCATGCTCACGGGAATCGATCATATGGTTATCGTCGTCGGCGACCTCGACGCAGCGGTCGCCGATTTCACGCAGCTTGGCTTTACGGTCGTGCGTGGCGGACGCCATCCGTCGATCGGCACCCACAACGCCCTGATCGCCTTCGCCGATGGCGCCTACTTCGAACTGATCGCGTTCATCCCGCCGGTGTCCGAATCGCCACATTGGTGGTACTCGGCGCTGCAAAAGGGTGGTGGACTCACCGACTTCTGCGTGCGGACCAGTGACCTTGAGAGTGACGCCGCAGCCTTCCGCAATGCCGGCGCGACGGTCGGCCGTCCGTTTCGGATGGGACGTGAGCGGCCCGACGGCTACAAAGTCAGTTGGGTGCTCACGACCGTCGAGGGCGACGATCGCGGCACCTCGCCGTTTTTTATCCGTGACGACACGCCGCGCGACGAGCGCGTGCCGCGTCAGCGATCCCATCCAAATGGCGTGACCGGCGTGAAAACGCTTGCGCTCAGCGTGAATGACGCCAATGCCACCGCTCGCATCTATACCGGCGCGTTAGGCATGGCCGGCGATCCGGTCGCCCGCGATGACGTCGGCGCCGCAGGCGTGGGCTTCAGACTCGGGCCGCATGAATTGCAGGTGCTCGCGCCAACCGCATCGTCGGGACCGCTCGCCGAGCGGTTGCGAACGCGTGGCCCCTCGCCGTTTGAAGTTACGCTTGCCGCCACGGGAAGCCAGCGTCAGCTCGATGCTGGCGTCGCGCACGGCGCGCGGATCGTGCTCGCCTGACGCCGTTTGAGGTCATTCCCGGCATGGAAATCCCACGAATCGTAGTGGCTGCCAGCGCGAGCGGTGTCGGCAAGACCACCGTAACCGTCGGACTGGTCGCGGCGCTGCGCGGGCGCGGGCTTAAGGTCGCGGTCTTCAAATGCGGTCCCGACTATCTCGATCCGAGCTATCATGCGCGCGCCGCTGGGCGTCCGTCGCAAAATCTCGATGGTTGGATGATGGGGCGCGAGGCGGTGATCACGACCTTCGCCAGCGCGGCGCGTGGCGCCGATATCGCCGTCATCGAAGGCATGATGGGGCTGTTCGACGGCGCGGCTCCCACCAGCGACGAAGGATCGACCGCGGAGATTGCGAAGTGGCTCGGCGCGCCGGTTCTGCTGGTGATCGACGCCTCCGGTATTGCAAGGACGGTCGCGGCTATCGCGCTCGGTTTTGCGCGTTTCGACTCGACGCTCAATCTCGCCGGGTTGGTGTGCAATCGCGTCGGCAGCCTCGGTCATCTGGAGTTGTTGCGCGCGTCCTCGCCCGGGATTGCGATCGTCGGCGGCTTGCCGTCGAACTCTGAGACTGCTTTCCCCGAGCGTCATCTCGGACTGTTCACCGCCGATGAGAAAACCGTTCCGGACGCGACTATCGGCGCATTGGGCGGCGCCGTCGCGCAATGGTGCGACCTCGATCGCATCATCGAGATCGCTCGTGGCGCGCCGCCGCTCGAAGCCGGCGCGTCTGCGGACTCATCGGCGCGGCGCACCGATGGCCCGCGTTGTCGCATCGGCGTCGCCCTCGATGACGCCTTTCATTTCTATTACGAAGACAACTTACGGCGGATGGAAAGGCTCGGCGTCGAAATCGTCAACTTCGCACCGAGCCGCGATTCCATGCTGCCCGCGGTCGATGGCCTCTATTTCGGCGGTGGCTATCCGGAAGCGGTCGCCGGCGAACTCTCGTCGAATGCCGTGATGCTCGATGCGATTCGCTCATTCGCCGCGCGCGGCGGCCCAATCTACGCCGAATGTGGCGGCCTGATGTATCTAAGCCGCGGCATTCGCACTCTCGACGGCAGGCTTTGGCCGATGGCCGGGCTTATCGCGGGCGAGGCGGTGATGCACGATCGGTTGCAGGCACTCGGCTACGTCGAAGTTGAAACGCGTGCCGCTTCCATCCTGGGACCGGCGGGACAGCGCTTTCGCGGCCATCAGTTCCGCTACTCGACGCTCGAACCCGCGCCCGCCAACGTCGAGCAAATCTATTCCGTCAAACCGCGATGGGGTGCGGACTTCGCCGAGGGCTATCGCACTGGCAATGTCCTCGCGTCATACGTTCATGCGCATTGGGCGTCGAACCCCGCCGTGGCCGAGGCGTTGGTCAGCGCCTGTGTTGGCCGCCGTGCCGATAACGCGCGCGGCGACAGGGCATAGCGATGGCGCCACGCACGTTGATGGTCCAAGGTACGGCCTCGTCGGTCGGCAAGAGTCTGATCGTAACAGCGCTATGCCGCATTTTTTATCGCCGCGGGCTTCGTGTGGCGCCGTTCAAAGCGCAGAACATGGCGCTCAACTCGTTTGTCACGCCCGACGGCGGCGAAATCGGGCGCGCACAGGCGGTGCAGGCGGAAGCCGCCGGTATCGCGCCCGCCGTCGAGATGAATCCGATCCTGCTCAAGCCTGAAGCCGGGATGCGATCGCAAGTGGTCATCATGGGCCGGCCGGTGGGCAGCATGACCTTTGCGGCGTATCACGAGCGCAAGGCGGAGCTATCGCGCACGATCGCCGATTGCCTGATGCGCCTTAAGCGCGAATTTGACCTGGTCGTGATCGAGGGCGCCGGCAGTCCCGCCGAAATCAATCTGAATTCGTACGATATCGTGAATATGCATGTCGCCGAGGCTGCGAGCGCGCCGGTTATCCTGGTCGGCGATATCGATCGCGGCGGCGTCTTCGCGCACCTGGTGGGCACCATGGAACTGCTTGCTCCGGCGCATCGCCAGCGTGTAGCCGCTTTTCTCATCAACAAGTTTCGCGGCGACGCGGCGCTGCTGAAGCCGGGACTCGATTTTCTCACCGGTCGGTTCGGCATCCCGGTGCTCGGCGTGGTGCCGTACGTTCCGCGCCTCAGGATTGCCGACGAGGATTCGGTCGCGCTCGAGGACCGGCGTGGCCGCCGCGTCTCATCCGCGGCGCAGGTCGATATCGCGATCGTGCGCCTGCCGCGTATCTCCAACTATGATGACTTCCTCGCCCTGGAGCACGAGCCCGGAGCCGTGGTCCGCTTCATCGAGGAGCCCGACGCGATCGCGGACGCTGATTTGCTCGTGATTCCAGGTTCCAAGAGCACCGTCGACGATCTCGCATGGTTGCGCCGATACGGCCTGGCCGAGGCGATTATTTCGCGCGCGCGGCGGCGCGAACCGGTTATCGGTATTTGCGGCGGATGCCAGATGCTGGGCGAGACGATCGAAGATCCCGACGGCGCCGAATCGCCGGTGCGGTTCGCCGCCGGGATGGGGCTGCTCGCGCTGCGCACGCGATTTGGGCGCGAAAAGCTTACCGCGCAGGTCAAGGCGCGCGTTGCGAGTCCGACGGTTTTGACTGGCGGCGCCGCGCTCGAAGGCGAAATCTCCGCCTACGAGATTCACATGGGCCGGATGGAGCGTAGTGGTTCGTCGCCCGCGCCGTTTCGTATCGTTGCGCGCAGCGGTGTCGCAGCCGACGCGGAGGACGGCGCGGTCAGCGCTGACGGCGCCGTGGCCGGCACGATGCTTCACGGGATTTTCGAAAATGACGCGCTGCGCGGCAGCCTTCTGCGTTACCTGCGCGAGCGCAAAGGGATTGCCACCGCGTGTGAAGCGGACGCCGCCGCCGGCGCGGTGCCGGCGCGCGAAGTCGAATACGATCGGCTCGCAACGATTGTCGAAGCGAATATGGATTTGCCGATGCTGGAGAAGATCGCCGGGCTGCGCTCATGATGCCGCACCCACTATCTCAAGACTCACAACGCGACGCGGGCTAAAGTTGCTGTTATGAAGCACGACAGGCAAGGCGAAGCTGCCTTCATCCATGAAGAGCTTCCGGCGGTTCCCAACACGCTGGAAGGCTACAGCATCCTGCATCAGTTCTTTCGCGTGCGCCGCCCGCAGTGGAACGCACTCGGTGAGGCCGTGCGCGCCGCCGCGGTTGAAAAGGCCGTGGCCAGGCTTACCGCGATGGCCGCACGCGAGGACGGCGAGAGCGCAGTCTTCACCCAACTCGGTCACAAGGGCGATCTTATCGTGGTTCATTTCCGGCGTTGTCTCGACCAATTGGCGGCGGCCGAATTGGAATTCGGCAAGCTGCATCTCAGCGAGTTTCTCGAACCGGCGACGTCTTATCTCTCGGTCATCGAGATTGGACTCTACGAGGCTACGGTCAAATTGCATGCCGAGTTGGCGCGCAAAGGCGTGCGGCCGTACTCGCCCGAATGGCAGGAGGCGGAAGCGGCCGAACTGGAAAATCAGCGGCATAAGCTCGGCGCACGTCTGTGGCCCCGAATTCCCGAGCGTCCTTACCTGTGCTTCTACCCGATGAACAAGCGGCGTGACGGGGCGGACAACTGGTACGCGCTTCCGATCGCCGAGCGCCAGCGCTTGATGCGCGACCATGGGATGATCGGGCGGCGCTACGCCGGCAAGGTCACGCAGATCATCTCGGGCTCGATTGGTTTGGACGACTGGGAGTGGGGCGTCGACCTGTTCGCTGACGATCCTCTGGTCTTCAAGAAACTGGTCTACGAAATGCGATTTGACGCGTCGAGCGCGCGCTATGCGGAATTCGGCCCGTTCTACGTCGGTATCCGGGTCGCGCCTGCCGACCTCCGGCGATTGTTCGCGGTTCCCGCGTAGCGCATTTTTCACGGACATCCGTTTCGGGTGTTTAAAATCGATAGCGGCCGCGGGTTCGATCGCGCGCCCGCGAAGGGAAAGCTATGACCCCCGAGGAATACGCGCGCAAGCTCAGCGACACTTTTCACGCCACTTTCATGGAGAGCCAGGGAATCAAAGTACTGACCGCGGCGGGCGGGCGGGCGCGGGCCACCGTCGCGTTATCACCGGGTGTAGCGCAACCGACCGGACTTTTTCACGCGGGCGCGATCATTGGCCTTGCCGATACTACCGCAACGGTGGCCGCGTTGAGCGAGACCAATCCGGCCGCTGAAGCGCGCGCCGACCTATTTCCGCTCGCGATTCAGCTTTCGTCCAACCTGATGCGCAACGCCAAGCAGGGCGCGCTTACGGCCGATGCGGAAATAATTCATCGTGGTAAAACCACGATGGTGGTAAACACGCGCGTTATTGATGATCTTGGCCGGTTGGTGGCCAATGTCGTCGTCACGCTGTTGATGCCGCCGGGCGTGAGAGCAAACTAGTAGGCCACCTGCTGTGCCGGGTGGAAGGATGGCCGCTGTCGCAGATTACGTGCGCTACGTGCCTTTTTTCAGCGAGGCAAAGATATCTTCGACTTCGCCGTCTACCGGAAAGCGTCCGGTGGTGGCCTTGGAAAAAATCAACTTACCGTCCGCGATAACGTCGAATTGGCCGGTCTTGCCAGGTTTGACCGCGGCCTCCTCGCCGAAGCGCGATCTCAACGATGCGGCCAGACTGGCCGCACGCGGTTTGTACCCTCAAGAAACGCAGTAAAGGATTTCGGTTGCCATAGGAAAAAGCTATCGCGTCGGCAGGTTTCGCTCAACCGGAGTGAATCAAGGATGGCCGCGCGACCGGCGGAAATGACCGCTGGTGAATACCCGCCGGTTCCCGCTCGCGACAGTTAGTGTCTCCTTCGGCGCCATGGCGTCCACGTTGTTGTCGCGGTGCCGCATAATCGTGAAATTAGCCGTCCGTTACCGCCTTTCGACGGCGGCCGCCGCAATTGACGTTTCCCTCCGCGATCGCTATTTCCCAAAAGAGCTTGCAACGCCGCACAATCGATGGCGACAGGCGAGTCGCCGCCGCTGAAACGCACCATTGCTAGGCTTTGGCGCTATCACCCTGCCGCCACCACCGCACTGGAGAAGGGCATTTGCGCCCGAGATTAGAAGCGAATTTACGGGTTGTGCGCCGGAAGGCATTTCGCGAAGAGAGGGCGAGTGGAGCAGCAGCCACATGGTGACTGCCGAAGCCGCGGGCGGGCTAGTGTGAGCCGGCCGAGCCGTGCCCGTCGACAAAAGCGCGCCGCCGGCACTGCGCCATCCGTTACTTCACCGATCCAGACGGCCGGATCAACAAATCAAACCTTAGCCTCCTCCCAGGCCACAGTGCTGCTGCTGTCAGACGACAGTGAACTTGCCGAACTCGTGGCGGAGGCCGCAAAGCCGGCGTGGAACGTCGAGCATCGGCGCGGTGCGCGCCAGGACCGCGGGCTACTAGCGCTGGTCAACGTCCAGATAATCGTGTTCGACGACACCGCTATCGCCGAGTACGTGCGCGCCCGCCTGATGGGCCAGATACGACGGCATATGGGCGGCGTCGATCTGCTCTACATCGCCGCCCGCCATAACACCGCCGATGAAAAACGTGTCCGCGCCGCCGGTGCTCAATACTACACCGGCAAGCCTATCAACCGGCCGCAATTTACCGCAATATTGAAGTCGTTTATGCGAGCGCGTGCACGGCGCGATCCGCCTGCCGCATCAGCCATTCGGAGGCAAGAGGCCACGGAGATGGATGAAAAGGACCGGCTTGGAGACAAACTTCGCGACGTTGAAAAGGCCCGCGAGGATCAATGGGCCCATGAACGCGATCGGGAGTTAATCGAAAAGCTGCGCAAAAAGGGTAAGGACGAAACCGCCGAAGCCGCCAAAAATAAAAACCCGACGAAGTAAGTCTTGCCGGGGTTGCGCTCGCCGAGCGCGTAACTCGCGGCTGGAACGAGCCCTTGCGCTATTTCCCGTTGGGCAGGTCAACGAAGACCGCCGCCGCCACGACTGACGTCCACAGACCGTCGCGATCGCCGACCGCCGACTGTGAGACGTTGCGCGTCGTCACGATCTTGTCCGACACGCGCCAGATATCCTTACGCTCGTCGTAGCTGGTGTTGGGATCGAAATCGACGCCGAGAATCGTTGCCAGCATCATGGCGGCCATATCCTCGGCATAGTCGCCGGCCTTTTGCTCGGTTTCGCCGAAGCTGTGATGTTCAGAGAGGTAACCGTACTGGCTTGGGCTGGCGGGCAGCGCCACGCCGACCGAAGCCGCCACCAGGCGATGCGGTTCATCGGTCGCGTTATCGCTCATTACGGCGAACACGATTTGCCCGGGCCGCAAACAGCGCAGTCCTTCCTGTGGCGCGATCAGTTTGCAGTTGGGCGGAAAGATCGATTTGACGCGGACCAGATTGAACTCGGCGATGCCGGCCGAGCGCAGGGCCAGCTCAAAAGAGTTTAGCTTCTCGCGATGCTTGCCGACGCCTTTGGTGAGAAACACACCTTTCGGAAACGGCCCCATTTCTACGTTTTCTCCATAAACGATTTTTCCGTAATTGCTAAAATACACCGGGCACGAGCGCAAGGCACTAGGCTCGAGCCGAACCCTCCAAAAGAACCGTCCGCACGCCCGCCAGGCGCTCAAAGAGCCCCCGCCCGAGTGCTGTCCGAGGCCAGTGGACGGTCGATCGCGCGGGCTCTGTTACGAAATTAAACTTCGTTGCTCGGCCGGTATTCGCCAAACACGCGCCGCATCGCGTCGGCGATTTCACCCAGCGTCGCGTAGGCCCGCACCGCGTCAACAATCGGCGGCATCAGATTGCCGCCGTCGCGTGCGGTCGCTTCGACCCGTGCCAGCGCTTTGCTGGCCGCCCCGGCGTTGCGTTCGGCTCTGATCTTTGCCACTCGCGCCCGCTGCCTTTCCTCGGTCGCCGGATTCACCTTGAGAATGTCGCTGGGCGGCGCGTCGCCGGAGGTGAACTGGTTGACGCCGACGATGATGCGCTCTTTGGTCTCGATCTCACGCTGGTAAAGGAAGGCGGCGTTGTGGATCTCGCGCTGCATGTAGCCGCGTTCGATGGCCGCGACGGCGCCGCCCAGGTCGTCGATCTTGCCGAGATATTCGAGCGCCCTGCGCTCGAGTTCGTGCGTCAGAGTCTCGATGTAATAGGAGCCGCCGAGCGGATCGACCGTGTCGCTCACGTCGGACTCGTGCGCGATTACCTGCTGCGTGCGCAACGCCAGCAGCGCCGAGTTTTCCGTCGGCAGCGCGAGCGCTTCGTCCTTCGAGTTGGTATGCAGCGACTGCGCACCGCCGAGCACCGCCGCGAGCGCCTGCAACGTTACGCGCGCGACGTTGTTGTCAACCTGTTGCGCCGTCAGGGTCGATCCCGCGGTCTGGGCATGGAAGCGCAGCATCATCGAGCGTTCGTCGTTGGCCCTGAAGCGCTCCTTCATGATATGCGCCCACAGGCGCCGCGCCGCGCGGAATTTCGCGATCTCCTCGAAGAAATTGTTATGCACGTTGAAAAAGAACGAAAGTCTGCTCGCGAACGCGTCAACCTTGAGCCCGGCCTTCACCGCCGCCTCGACATAGGCGATGCCGTCGGCGAGCGTGAAGGCCAGTTCCTGCGCCGCGGTCGAGCCGGCTTCGCGGATGTGGTAGCCGGAAATCGAAATCGTGTTCCAGTTCGGGACTTCCTTGCTGGCGAATTCGAAGATATCAGTGATGATGCGCATCGAGCCGCGCGGCGGATAGATGTAAGTCCCGCGCGCGACGTATTCCTTGAGAATATCATTCTGAATGGTGCCGTTGAGCCGGTCCCATCGCACTCCGCGCTTCTCCGCCGTGGCCAGGTAGAGCGCGAGCAGAATCGCCGCCGTCGCGTTGATCGTCATCGAGGTCGAAATTTTGTCGAGCGGCAATTCCGCTAGCAGCGTTTCCATGTCGGCCAGCGAACCAATCGCGACGCCCACGCGTCCGACCTCGCCGCGCGCCAGCGGATGGTCGGCGTCGCGGCCCATCTGGGTGGGCAGATCGAAGGCGACCGAGAGTCCGGTCTGGCCGTTCTGAAACAGGTAGCGATAGCGGCGGTTCGATTCCTCGGCATCGCCAAAACCGGCATACTGGCGCATCGTCCACAGCCGCCCGCGATACATCGTCGGTTGCACGCCGCGCGTAAACGGATATTCACCCGGATAGCCCAGTTCCTCGAGGTAGCCAAAGCCGTTCAGATCAACTGGATCGTACGTGCGCTTGATTTCGATTCCAGAGCCGGTGACGAAACTCTCGCGCCGCTCGGGTCCGCGTTTGAGGGCCGGCGCGACCCGTTTCTGCTCCCATTCCTTACGGGCGGATTCTATCGTGCGTTCCTTGTCAGGCATGGCAATCGCCTCGGTTATTCGATCACGACCAAAAGGTCGCCCTTTTCCACAGTTTGGCCCGGCGCCACTTTGACTTCGACCACCTTACCGGCTTTGGGCGACTTGAGTTCATTTTCCATCTTCATCGCCTCGACCACCACGATTCCCTGCTGGAACGCGACCTCGTCGCCCGCTTTGATCAATACGTTGACCACACGCCCCGGCATCATCGCTTTGAGCTCGGCGCGGCCGGCGGCCTGCGGTCTCGCGGTTGCCGTACGCCGCGCGCGCCGGGCGCTATCGATCAGGGTGACACGGGTCAGTGCTCCGCGCGCCGATACCACTAATTCCTCGCCTTCGTGCACCACGCCAAGGTCGAACGCGCGATGGCCCACGAGCATCGAGAACGATGAATCGCCGACCGGCTCGACGTCGATTTCGAACTGGTTTGCGCCAATCTTCAGGCGCAACGTGTTGGCCGCGATCTCTTCCACTTCGAAGTCGTGCTGGGCACCTTCGAGGGTCGCCACATAGCGCATCGCCACCGCTCCATTCCCTCCTAGCGCCGCAGCGCTTCGAGCCGTCCGAGCATACGCCACGGCGACGGTGCGGATGCGCTGGGCGTGGTTTCCGCGACGGCCGCGCCCGCGTGATGCGCGTGATGGTTGTTGTGGTTGCGCTGCGCCATGAAGGCGGCGGCCAGAATCGCCGCGAGTCGGGTGTCGTCAGAGGCCGGCGCCGCGGCTTCGGGATGATATTCCTGGTTGATGAAGTTGGTGTCGAAATCGCCGGCGATGAAGCGCGGATGATTCATTATCCAGCGGTGAAATTCGAGATTGGTGGTAAGCTCGCCCGCGATCAGAAATTCGCCGAGCGCCCGCCGCATGCGGCCGATCGCCTCGTTGCGATCGTGTCCCCAAGTCGCCAGTTTCGCGATCATCGGGTCGTAATACACCGGTACTTCCGCGCCCGCGTAGACGCCGGCGTCGACCCGTACGCCCGGGCCACCGGGAAACTTGAGCGTTTCGATTTTGCCCGGCGCCGGCACGAAGCCCGCGGCCGCATCCTCGGCGTAAACACGGCATTCAAGCGCCCATCCGCGCTGTCCGAGGTCGCTCTGCCTGAACGGCAGCGTCGCGCCGGCCGCGACTTCGATTTGCGCCTTCACCAGGTCGACGCCGGTTACCAGTTCGGTCACCGGATGTTCGACCTGAATGCGCGTGTTCATTTCGAGGAAGTAGAAGTTGCGGCCGGCGTCGGCGAGAAATTCGATCGTCCCGGCGCTCACGTAGTTGACCGCGCGCGCCGCTTTGACGGCGACGTCACCCATCGCCTGGCGCATCTCCGGCGTGATGAAGGGTGAGGGCGATTCTTCGACGACCTTCTGATGGCGGCGCTGGATGGAGCATTCGCGCTCGAACAGATGGACGGTGTTGCCGTGGCGGTCGGCGAATACCTGGATCTCTATATGGCGCGGGCGGTTGACGAACTTTTCGACGTAGAAGCGGCCGTCGCCGAATGACGACTTCGCCTCGCTGGAGACTGTACGCACGGCCGCGGCGAGATCTTTTTCGTTCTCGACCAGGCGCATACCCTTGCCGCCGCCGCCGGCCGCCGCTTTGAGCATGATCGGAAAGCCGATTTTCTTCGCGACGGCACGCACTTCCTCTTCGCTTTCGAGCGTTCCGGGCGAGCCGGGCACCACCGGCACGCCGGCCGCCGCCATTAGTTTGCGCGCCTCGACCTTGTCGCCCATGCGCTCGATGGCCGAGGCGGGCGGACCGATCCAGACCATGCCCGCGGCTTCGACGGCACGGGCGAAATTGGCGTTCTCCGAGAAAAACCCATAGCCAGGATGCACGGCTTCGGCGCCAGTCGCCTCGGCAGCTTCGAGGATGCGTTTGGTGTTGAGGTAACTCTCGGCCGCCGGCGCCGGCCCCACCGGCGCGGCATAGTCGGCTTCGCGCACGTGCAGCGCTGTGCGGTCAGCCTCCGAAAAGATCGCGATCGACTCGATATCCAGCTCGCGGCATGCGCGAATCACGCGTACGGCGATTTCACCGCGGTTGGCGATAAGAATCCGCTTGAACATCAAATTTGTCCGAGCCCAGACCGCGCGGCGCAGCGCTCGTGGCGCTGGTTGCGGCGGACGGCCTCGTATGTCCTTCCAAAATGAAGATTAGCAAAGCAACAACGTAATCGCGCCCTCACAACGGTATATTACCGTGTTTGCGCGGTGGATTTTTTTCGCGCTTATTCGTAAGCGCCTTGAGCGATGCGATCAGGCGCGGCCGCGTATCGTGCGGTATCAGTACTTCATCGATATATCCCAATTCGGCCGCCTTGAACGGATTGGCGAAGGTCCGCCGGTAGTCTTCGACCAGGCGGCTTTTCTCCGCGACCGCGTCCTTGGCGCGATCCAATTCCTTGCGGAAAACGATATTGACCGCGCCTTCCGGTCCCATCACGGCGATTTCGGCCGATGGATAGGCGAAATTGAAATCGCCCCGGATGTGCTTGGACGACATTACGTCGTAGGCGCCGCCATAGGCCTTGCGGGTGATCACCGTGACCTTGGGCACGGTCGCCTCGCAATAGGCGTAAAGCAGCTTCGCGCCATGGCGGATGATGCCGCCGAACTCCTGTGCCGTGCCCGGCAGGAACCCCGGGACGTCGACGAACGTAACGATCGGGATATTGAAGCAATCGCAAAAGCGCACGAAGCGCGCGCCCTTGACCGAAGCGTCGATATCGAGGCATCCCGCGAGGTAACCCGGTTGGTTGGCGACGATTCCAACCGAATAGCCGCCCATCCGCGCGAACCCGATCAGAATGTTCTGTGCCCAGTCCTTCTGGAT
>JBOHWJ010000052.1:0-5518 GCA_050736495.1 Binataceae bacterium (SeqCode)
GGCGTGTGTCAGGGCCTCGGCCTGGTCGCGCGGCAGCGGCGCCGGACCGCCAGTCGCGCCGAAAAATCCGTTGAGGCGCGCGGCTTCCTTGCTCTGCGGATCGTGCGGTGCATGATCGGTCGCGATCATGTCGATGGTGCCGTCGGCGATCGCGGCCTCCAATGCTTCGATGTCGGCGCGGCTACGCAATGGCGGCGCCATCTTGGCGTTCTGGCCCCATCGCAGCACGGCCGTATCGTCGAGGCTGAAGTGATGCGGCGTGACTTCACAGGTGACGCTGGCGCCGTTCTTACGCGCCGCCCGTATGGTGGCGACAGCATCGGCGGTCGAGATATGAGCGATATGAACGGGTGCTTCCGAACCAATCGCGAGCGCGAGATCGCGGCGCACGCGCCTGCTCTCCGCGGCCGGTGGAATTCCGGCAACGCCGAGGCGTTTGGAGACTTCGCCAGCGTTGACCGCGCCTTCTCCGGTGATCGCGCGATCCTCCTCGTGCAGCGAAATCGCGAAGCCGAGGCGCCTGGCTTCGTCGAATGCGCGCGACAGCACGACCTGGTCATCGATCGGAATACCGTCATCGGAAAAGAGCCGCGCACCGGCCTCGACCATCGCGGCAAAATCGACGATCTCGCGCCCATCCAGGCCCATGGTCACGGCCGAGACCGGAATCAGCCGCGCCGCGCGCGCCTCACGCGCCCGCTCGAGCATATAACGCGTGACCGCGGGCGTGTCGTTGACCGGCGACGTATTCGCCATCGCGGCGACCGCGGCGAAACCGCCCGCCGCCGCCGCGCGCAAACCGCTCAGGATGGTTTCCTTGCGCGGGAAGCCGGGATCGCGCAGATGCACATGGGGATCGATGAGACCGGGAACGACCCACAGCCCGCTTGCGTCGATTATCGCGGCATCCTCGGGCGCGGTCAGCGCGCCGGCCGGTTCGACCGCATCGATTTTCCCGTCGATAACCAGCACGTCGAATGCGTCGTCGATTTCGCAGGCCGGGTCGATCACGCGTCCCGCTTTCAGGAATAGCGGCTTCACGTTGGACCGTCGGGCTCTTTGGCTGTGCCTTCGGGTTCTTTGAATGATTCGACCATCGAATAGAGCACGACACGGTCGCTCGGCTTGCGTCGATCGTCGCCTTCGGCGGTGAAGCCGAGGCGTACTTGCACGCGGTCGGCGCGTGCGGTCGGGATGCTCTTGCCGACATAATTGGGACGGATGGGCACGGCGCGATGGCCGCGGTCGATGAGCACGGCGAGCTTGACGGCCGCCGGACGGCCACGTTGCCACAACGTGGTCATCGCGCGTTGCACGGTCCAGCCGCTGTTGATGACGTCGTCGACCAGCACGATGGTACGGCCGTCGACCTGGAAATCGTCGGCGCCGTCGACCGCGCGCAAGGCGGCATCGGCGCTGTAAACGTCGAGCACCGCGCAGGGCGGGCGCACGCCAGTCGCGGCTTCGACTAGTCGGCGGATTCGCATCGCCAGCATCGCGCCGCGTGAGATCACGCCGACGATCGCGACCGCGGTGAGATCGGGCAGATCGGCGATGATTTGCGACGCCATCGCCTCGCATGCGCGCGTAATTTCGGCGGCATTCATGATTTCACGCTGGGGACCGCGGCGGTACGGCTCGTAGCCGTCCTGCTCGGCTTGCTTGACGGTTTCGAATACCGCCAGCGTGCCGTCATCGACCCATTGACGCACGTAGCCGTAAAGGTTTTCGTCGAAGCGGTAGTAACGGCGCGAACTGGTGTTGCCGACAAACTCGACGTTGCGTTCGCGCTCGCAATAGTCGCATCGGAGCATCAACATGGCGCGGTTCGTGGTGCGCCCGAGGCGAAAGCGCGGACGCAAATAGGCGCCTTCATGACGCGAGATAC
Source organism: Binataceae bacterium (SeqCode) (assembly GCA_050736495.1). Lineage (GTDB taxonomy): Bacteria > Desulfobacterota > Binatia > Binatales > Binataceae > JBOHWJ01. The sequence goes on from JBOHWJ010000052.1 coordinate 1,889, forward strand.
AACCGGCATTGGCGCAGGGCGGCGGCGGTTCGGCCTTGAACGTGATCGGCGGTTCGGCCGGCATCCGGCGGACGACGTTGCGCGCCGCGCTTTCGAGCAGCCATGCGATCAGGGCCATGCGCACGGGAACGCCGGCCGCGGCCTGCTCGAAGTAGACCGCGCGCGGATGGCTGTCGAGTTCGTAGCCCAACTCCTCGGTGCGCGGCAGCGGATGCATCACGACCGCCTCCTGGGTGCGGCTGGTCTTGAGCGCGCGCACGTCGAAGCGGCCATACTCGGCCTGCTGCAAACGATCCTTTTCGCCGATGCGCTCACGCTGCAGGCGCGTTACGTAAAAGGCGTCGAGCGCCGCTGGCGGCCGGGCGGCCGGCACTTTTTCCAGCGGCATCTCGCCCGTGAAAAGCGCCATCTGATGCGGTGCGCTAGGCGTCAGGTAGAGCGCATCGAGCCCCCCCGCGACCGACTTGAGGTCGTCCATGGTGACCGTGGCGAAGCCATAATTGCGTTCGGCGGTGACGCGGTCGAGCACATAGTCGGGAACGTCCATACCGCCGTAGGGTACGGCCAGGATGTTGGCGCCGAAGCGCGCCAGCGCGTAGATGAGCGAATGCACCGTGCGGCCGAACTTCAAATCCCCGCAGATGGCGACCGTGAGACCCTTCAAATGCCCCTTCTTGCGCCGCAGGATGTAGAGATCGCACAGCGTCTGTGTCGGATGCTCGCGGCTGCCGTCGCCGGCATTGATTACCGGCACTGGCGCATACTCGGCGGCGACGCGCGCCGCCCCGTCGTACGGATGGCGCACGACGATCAGGTCGGCGTAGGCGCTGACCACGCGCGCGGTATCGGCGAGGCTTTCGCCCTTGGCGGCGGAGCTGGCATGCATGTCGGCGGTGCTGATGACGGCGCCGCCCAACCGATGCATCGCGGACTCGAAACTCAGGCGCGTGCGCGTCGACGGCTCGTAAAACAGCGTCGCCATGATGAGGCCGGCGGCAAGTGTCGAGGGCGCGCCAGTGTGCAGCGCCTCGGCGAACTGATCGGCAAGTGCGAAGATGCGTTCGATCGCGGGGATCGCGAGATCGTCAATCGACACGATGTCGTATTTGGGTAGGCTGCCCACTACTTGCTTTCCCCGATGATGACGGCGTCGACACCGTCGATTTCGCTCAGCCGCACATATACGCGTTGGCCAGCGGACGCCACGATATTCTTGCCGACGTAATCGGCGCGAATCGGCAGCTCGCGCTGGCCGCGATCGACCAGCACCGCGAGTTGCACGGATTCGGGATGGCCGAGGTCGGTGAGTGCGCTCAGCGCGGCGCGCACCGTGCGGCCGGTATAAAGCACGTCGTCGACCAGAATAACGCGCGCGGCGTCGAGGCGAAACGGAATGTTGCGGCTCAGGAGCCGCGGGTCGCCGGGCGCACCCTTACCGTCGTCACGATACGACGAGATGTCGAGTGTACCCACCGGAACATCGCCACCGCCGTCGTTCTTGAGCGCCGCCGCAAGCCGTTCGGCGAGATTGGCGCCGCGCCGCACGATACCAACCATGGCAAGATGATTGGCGCCGCCGTTGCGTTCCGCAATTTCGCGCGCGATCCGCTTGACGCACCGCGCGATCGCCTCGGCGTCGAGAGCCGGCGTTGTCTTCAGGTTACTCATCGCGCGCGACTCCCGCGCTCAGCGCGCGTTAGCGGACAAAAAAATACCCGGATGCGGATGCAGCCGGGCAACGGATTTAATGATTGCATTTCGTTTTTACCTTTTCGCCCTCGCAGGAGCGATTTAAAGGTACTTAATTTTGTAACCGTGGGTCCTTGCACAGTCAAGTTTATAACCGTGGCGAGCCCTCCACAACAGGTGTAATCGTCAACAGGTGAACAGATTGTCGCCCCGGGGAGGTTGGAAGGGTACGACCGGCAAGATCGGCAACAGATTAATCGTCACGGCAGAAGGTGGATGCGATGTCGTGGCCGCGGGGACGCCGCGCGCGCGAAGGAGCGCGAAGAATTGCGCCATTGAAACAATCCCTCACCTAAACCTCTCCCGAGCCGGAGAGGAATTGGAAAAACGCACGCGAGGCGGTTAAGCAAAGCTCTCCGAACCGAACCGGGAGACGCATTGAAACTGGATTCGCGACTTTTCGCTTCGCTCAAAATGACAAACCTCCCGGCGCCAGCGTATTGTTCCACTGGCTCTCGAGACGCGACCCTAGCGCAGGGACGCGATCAACGCGTTGAGTTCTTCGCCATAACGTGCCCAGGTGAAACGTTCGGCGGTGGCGCGCGCCGCCGCGGCTATTGCGCCATCGCGCGCTTCGAGCAGATGACCCAGGCGCGTGGCGATCTCGGCTGGATTCGCGGGGTCTTCGACCAGGAACGGCCGCATCACGCCGGGCATCACCTCGGCAACGCCGCAGCGCGTGGTCGCGAGCACAGGCAGTCCCGCTGCCATCGCTTCCATGACGACGTTGCCGAACGGCTCGAACAGCGAAGGCAGGGCGAGCGCGTCGGCCATCTGGAACAGGCGCTCGACGTTCGCCTGCTGGCCCAGAAAGAGTACGCGGCCGCTGATGCCAAGCCGCCGCGCCAGCCGCTCGTAGGCTGGCAGCGCGCGATCATTGCCGGCCACCAACAGCCTCGCGTTGACGTCAATTTGCGGCCACGCCTCGAGCAGGAAGCCGAGACCCTTGCGCGCGAAGCCGTTGCCGGCGAAGACCGCCACCGGCGCCTTGTCCGGAATCCCCAACGCCTGACGCAGTTCCAGGCGTGCCGCGGGATTCCGCGCGAGACTGAAGCGTTGGAGGTCGACGCCATTGTAGAGCGTGGTCACCTTGGCGGGGGCGAGCGCGAAGGTGCGGACGAGGTCGTCGCGCACCAGGTTCGAGACCGCGATCGCCTTTTTCAGCGACGGCGAAGTGAAGCCACGCCGCTCGACCGTCATCTGCACGCGATGATACGGGCCAAGGCGCAGCGCGAGCGCCCCCACCGCGCCGCGCCATTGGCGTGCGGCTTGGACGTAACTTACGTGGGCGCTGCCGCCGGAACGCAGAATGTCGGCGTCGGTTATACGGGCGAAGCTCAGCACTATTTCGGCGCCATCACGGCGGGCGCGCGCACCGGCCGCGCGGGCGAACCACCAAAGGCCAGACGCGCGCCCCAGCGGCGGTCCGCCGACGCCGCGCACGCGCCATTCGGAGACCGGCGCGCGGGTTTCGGCGGCATAGATGGTGACGCCGTGGCCGGCCTCGGCCAGCGCACGCGCGGTGACTACGAGATCGCGCTCGGTGCCGCCGCCGGCCGGATCGAAGCGCCGCGTGACCAGCGCTATTCGCATCGGCGGAGCCGTGGGCGTTGGGCGGGCGTTGAGACGCGCGTCGAGGCGCGGGTCGTAACGCGCACGGGGAGGCTATGATGCGCGTGCCGACCGCTTATGTTACGGTTTGACGGGGAGTGTGAGGAGCGGTGACGATCGAGATTCAGTGTACCAGTTGCCATACCCGCTACCGTATCGACGAGCAGGTACTGCCGGAAGGTACGCCGACCTTCAAATGCTCGCGATGCGGCCATGTTTTCAGCTTTGAGCCGCGCGCTAAAGACCCTCTGGGCCAGGACCCTCCGGATC
>JBOHWJ010000053.1:0-4275 GCA_050736495.1 Binataceae bacterium (SeqCode)
GGGCAAGTACGCCAAGTTTCCGCCGGTGAGATCGTATCCCAAACCCATCCAGCAGCCGGGGCCGCCGGTGTTGATTGGCAGCCGGGACAAGAACGCGCTCAAACGCGTCGCCAAATGGGGCGACGGCTGGTTTCCCAACCGCGTCGACGTGCCCTTCATGAAAGAGCAACTCGCGATCCTCAAGCAGGAATGCACCGCGGCCGGACGCGACTTCAAACAACTCGACATCACCGTGATGGGCGCAATCAGCGGCGATCGAGCGCAAGTGCAGGATCAGTTGCATCAGTATGCCGAGGCGGGCGTACAGCGCTACGTGGCCGGTCTCGGTAGTTTCGGTCCCAGCGAATACAAGCAACCCCTCGCGCACTTGGCGTCACTGTACGTATGAACGAGCGGCTCGCGCCGCCAGGAGGTTCGAATGAAAATTGGAATTCTGGGGTTCGTGGCATCGTACACCGTCGATCCCGCAACCTTGGCGAAAAAGTGCGAAGCGCTCGGCTTCGAGTCCTTCTACCTTCCCGAGCATCCGATCCTTCCGGTCCAGCACAAGACGCCGTATCCGCTTTCGTCCGACGGCAAAATCCCTGAGCCCTACGCCCAGATGATCGATCCGTTCGTCGGGCTCTCGTTCGCGGCGGCGGCGACCAGGAAAATCAAACTCGGCACTGGCATCTGCCTCGTGCCGGAACACAATCCGTTGGTGCTGGCCAAGAGCGTCGCGACGCTCGATTACTATTCCGGCGGACGCTTCATCTTTGGCATCGGCGCCGGCTGGCTGCGTGACGAGAGCGAGATCATGGGCGTGGACTTCAAGCGCCGGTGGCCGATTACGCGCGAGTATATCCGCGCGATGAAGGAGCTTTGGACCAGTCACGAGGCCAGCTTCGAGGGCGAGTTCATAAAATTCCCCGCCGTCAGATGCGATCCCAAGCCTGCGCAAAAACCGCATCCGCCGGTGCATATCGGTGCCGGCGGCGTTGGCCCCCAAATGGAGCGCGCGCTCAGGGATACGGTCGCCATCGGCGACGGCTGGGCTCCGCTGGGCTTGACGGCGGAGGCGCTCGCCGCCGAACTCGGCAAACTCAAGCAGATGTGCACGGAGGCGGGGCGCGATTTCGCCAAGCTCGAGATAACGCTCTATGCGCCGGTGGTGAAGGGTGATCCCAAGCGCGCGGTTGCTGAATATGCCGAGGCTGGTGCGCATCGCCTGGTCTTAATCATGGATGATCCGGCTCCTAACAAGTACGAAAAGGGATTGGAGGAGATCGCGCGCAATTTCATTCCCTAAGATGCGGCGGCGAGAAACGGACGAAGGGATTCTTCGCTGCGCTCAGAATGACATGAGCACACGCCGCCGCGACTCCAATGTCATGTCGAGCGCAGCGAAGCATCACAGATCGACTCATCGTTCAAACCGGAGATCGCCGACGGTCGATCGGCGCTACGCGGAAAATAACCAATGAAATTTGGAATTCTGGCATGGGTGGCGGCGCATACCGCCGACGTGGCGACGGTCGCGCGCAAATGCGAGGCGGTCGGCTTCGAATCGTTCTTCATGGCCGAGCATGCGGTGATGCCGGTCCATATCGCGACGCGGCTGCCGCGTGGCGATGGCAAAATTCCCGATGTTTACGCGCACATGATGGACCCGTTCGTCAGTCTCGCGGTCGCCGCCGCCGTAACCAACCGGATGAAGATTGGGACGGGAATCTGTCTGGTGCCGGAGCGCGACCCCAAGGTGTTGGCCAAAGAAGTCGCGACGCTCGACCTGGTCTCAGGCGGGCGCTTCATCTTCGGGATCGGAGCCGGTTGGCTGATCGAGGAAAGCCGCGTCATGGGCGTCAACTTCCGCCGCCGCTGGGACCTGACACTTGAATGTATCCGTGCGATGAAGGAGCTGTGGACCAAGCCCGAAGCCGCGTTCGAGGGCGAGTTCGTTAAGTTTGCGGCTATCCGCTCCAATCCCAAGCCGGTGCAAAAGCCGCATCCGCCCGTGCATATTGGCGCCAGCGGCGACCGCGCCTTGCGCAATACGGTCGCTATCGGCGACGGCTGGGCGCCAATCTCGCTCAGTCCCGCCCAGATGACGGAGGAACTCGGCAAGCTCCGGCGCATGTGCGATGAAGCCGGCCGCGACTTCACCCAGATGGAAATAACCATCTACGGACCAGTCGGTGGCAAGGAACCCAGACGCGCGATCGAAGAATATGCCGAGGCGGGCGTGCATCGGCTGGTCCTGATGAATGCGTCGCTGGCGCCGGACAAATACGAACGCGAGATCGACGACTTCGCCCGCAAATGGATAGAGTAGCCGCGGAGTGAACCGGTGGCATTGAGGGGAGCCATCTCCGGGTTTGGCGAAGTCGCCGCGCAAGCGCATCTGGCCGGATGGCTCAGGCGGCCCGACGTGAATATCGTCGCGATTCACGATCCGGTGCCCGACCGGCGTCATCAGGCGCTGCGGCTCATCAAGAACGTACGCGTTTACGAAGACCTCGAACTGATGATCGACGGCGAGGCGTTGGATTTCGTCGACATCGCGAGTCCGCCTGCTTTTCATGCCGCCGCGGTAAGCATGGCGCTTGCGGCCGGCGCCAACGTGCTGGTGGAAAAGCCGCTATGCCTTGAAGCCGCGCAATACGCCGAACTCTCGACGCTGGCCGCGCAAAAATCGTGCGTCCTGATGTGCGTTCACAACTGGAAGCATGCGCCGGCTTACCGCCGCGCCTACGATCTGATTAAGTCGGGGCGGCTCGGCGAACTGCGCTACGCGTCGCTGACAAGGTTGCGTAGCGCGCCCGCCGGTCATGGCAGCGTGGCTGGCGGCGAGCGCTGGCGGCGGGATGCGAAAACTGGGGGCGGTATTCTTATCGACCATGGATGGCACGTCTTCTACCTGCTGCAATGGATGATGGAGGGCGCGCCGCATTGGATTTCGACGAATCTCACTCTCGACATGAAGACCGCTGTCGACGAAGCCGCCAATATGCGGATCGGCTTCGGCGGCGGTCGTATCGGCCATGCGCATCTGTCGTGGCGGGCGCCGGCGCGGCGCACGGCGGCGACTCTCTACGGCGACCGTGGCCTGCTGGAAATGGAAGGCGACCGGATGCTCTTGACCGAACGCTCGGGTAACACAGAGGACTGTTCGGTTAGTGACGCGCCCGACGATTCGTATCATTCGGCTTGGTTCGCGAAAATGGCGGAGGAATTCGAGCGCGCAATGTCTGAGGGCCACGAGGGGCCGATCATGTGCGAAAACGCGGCCGGCGTGCGCGCGGCGCTGGCACTGACCGCGTCGGCGCGACGCTCAGCCGAAACGGACGGCGCCGCAGTCGTCGTCAACGCTTAGGCGCAGCCCTATCCACATGAAGCGGCGCTCACAATAATACGCAAACAATGCGCGCATGATGACCGCGCATCGATCGGGCGCGGCGTGACGCGCCGAGGACGTGCTTGTTTGCTGTGCCGATGCGTCCTATGCTTCCGCACATTCCAATGGCTGACTGGGATCCCGAACTCTATAACCGCTTCCGCCGTTATCGCGCGGAGCCGGTTGAAGCGATTTTTGCTCGCCTCGCACTTGGCCCCGATGAGCGTATTGTCGACCTCGGATGTGGCAGCGGCGAAAATACGGTTGAACTCGCACGCCGCAGCCGGCATGGGTTCGCCACCGGTATTGATTCTTCGCCCGCGATGATCGAGCGAGCGGGCAAGCTGCGCGACGGCCTCGACCCGGCGCTTGGCGCGCGGCTGGCGTTCACGCTTGGGGACTTCCGCGATCTTGACGCGGAGCGCAAATACACCGTGGTGTTTTCCAACGCCGCGATCCAATGGGTACGGGACCATCGTAGCGTCTTCGCCGCCTGCCGCCGGGCGCTCAGGCCGGGCGGCACACTCGCTGTGCAGATGTCGGCGAACGAGGAGGAAACCGCGCAGGCGACTATCGTCGCGCTCGCGGGTGAGGAGCCGTGGCGGGCGCTGGTCGGTGAAATCAGAACGCCGTCGCGCACGGTCGGCGCCCCAGGAGCGTATGCCGAGATGCTGCGCGAAATTGGCTTCGACGCGATCGATTGCGACTACCACACCTTTCGCCATCCGATGGAGAGTCCCACGGAAATCGTCGTATGGTGCCGCGGCACTGCGCTCAGGCCGTTTCTCGAACGGCTGCCGTCGGCGCGCCAAGAGATTTTCGTCGACTTGCTCATCCGCAGGCTCGAGCGCGAGTACGCCACCAGCGGTCCGCTGATGTTCAACTTTCGGCGTTTGTTTATC
>JBOHWJ010000054.1:0-4090 GCA_050736495.1 Binataceae bacterium (SeqCode)
GCTTTTTCTGAAGTTTTTCCGTGGTTCTTCACTTCGCGGACTCCGTTCAGAATGACAAAAATGACTTTTGCAGAGGTTCCCTAAGGGGGGACGGCGCCGCCAATTTGGACGCCAAGGTATTTGCGCAAGCGGCGGCGGCCGCCGTCGGTGACCGTTACGATACGCGTGCCAGGCCGTTTTACCACCCATCCGCGCTCGAGGCAGGCGACGTACAACTCCGCGCCGAGCGCGCCGCCCAGATGGGGCCGGCGTTCAGTCCAATCGAGACAGGCGGTCGCGAACTTGCGCCGCGCGCTTCTTGCCTGCGCCACATCCACGCCCAGGCGAGTGAAGACTTCGCCGGCCGCCGGTCCAAGTTCGAGCGTGAGCCATCCTTGCCGTGGTCTTTGACCAGCGGCGGATCGTGCCGCGGGTGTCTTTACCGCGTTAGCCGCAACGAGCCCCGCAAAGACCGCCACGCCAAGCTTGCCCGCCAGGTGATCATAGCACGTTCGCGCGCTCGCCAGCGGCGGCGACTTGCGCGTGACCTCCGGCCGGGCGCCCGCGACGGCGGCCAGCGCCTCGACCAGTTCGGCCACCGAACGGTCGCGCAATTGGTAGACGATTTGCCGGCCATGGCGAGTGGTATGAACCAGCCCGCGCCGGCGCAGCAGGGCGAGATGATTGGAGACCTTCGATTGCGCCGCGCCGAGGGTGGAGACCAGTTCCGACACGGTCGCCGCTCCGCCCATCAGGTGCTGCAACACGGCGAGGCGCAGCGGTTCGGCCATCGCCTGGGCAACTTCAAGAATGTTCGCGCTCGTATTCATCAGGTGACAATGATATATGGTCGCGCCGGTTCAACCATACCGGAACGGTACGAGAGTGGCAAAGCGCGGGCGCATCCGCGCGCCCCGCGCGCTTACTTCGCCGCCAGTCCGCTGTCGACCTCCGGCCCGTCCGATCCCGGCGCCGGCGCCGCTGATGAACGCCACTTTGTCATCGAGTCTGCCCATCTGTGGATTCCTCCCTGGCGCGGCGGGACGCGCGCGATGCGGTTTTGCCTGCGAATTCTTCGAGGACGTTAGGTTATTGCTGGTATAAGCCGCAAGGATCGCGCGACCATCGCTGCCGTCGGCGTTTGCCGCCCGGCGGTCGCGTTATCCGAAGATTTGTGAGCGGCGGCGCGGATTTCTTTACCGCGCGCCGCTCGCCAAGCACAATGATGCATCAACGTCGAACCAAGAGGTCGCAATGAAACTTCAGGATGCAGTTGCGCTTATCACCGGCGGTGGTTCCGGCCTGGGCGAAGCGACGGCGCGCGAATTCGCCGGCGCGGGCGCTAAAATCGTGGTGCTCGATCTGCCCGCATCGCCCGGCCTAAAGGTCGCGGAATCATTGGGCGACAAGGGCCTGTTCGTGGCCGCCGATGTCGTTTCGGGCGATGCCGTAAGCGCCGCGGTCGCCAACGCCGCGCAGCGTTTCGGCACGGTCCATATCGCGGTCAATTGCGCGGGTATCGGCCGCGCGTCGCGCACTGTCACCAAGGAAGGGGCCCATCCGCTCGACCTCTTCAATAAGGTCGTGCAGATAAACCTGGTCGGCACGTTCAACGTGATCCGCCTTGCCGCGCTGCAAATGTCGAAGAACAACCCCAACAGCGAGAGCGAGCGCGGAGTGATAGTCAACACCGCGTCGGTCGCCGCCTTTGACGGCCAAATCGGGCAGGCGGCCTATTCCGCCTCCAAGGGCGGCGTGGTCGGGATGACGCTGCCGATCGCGCGCGACCTGGCCTCGCTGGGAATTCGCGTATGCACGATCGCGCCCGGAATCTTCGACACGCCGATGCTGGCGTTGTTGCCGGAACCGGCGCGCAAGGCGCTGGGCGCGTCCATTCCGTTTCCGTCGCGTCTCGGACGGCCGAGCGAATACGCGGCGCTCGCGCGCCATATCGTGGAGAACTCGATGCTCAACGGCGAGACGATTCGGCTCGACGGCGCGATCCGGATGGCGCCGCGCTGACGCGGGCAACGCCGCGGCGGGCGCATCGCCGGCGCTGGCAGCTTCGCCCGCATCGGTGCTACGGATGGGGCCTGCGGCAGCGTGCGATTCGTCGCGAGTGCGGACGCAACGCTGGCGCCTCAGCCCGAACAGACGCAAGGAGACATCCGATGGCCGCAAAGACCGTGGAACAGATGGTGACCGAAGTGGCCGATCGTCAGGCGATCGGCGAATTGCCCAAGCGCTATTGCGATTACGTATGGCGCGGCGACGTCGAAGGCCTCGTCAATCTCTTCGCCGAGGACGGCTCCTTCGTCGTGGTCGGCAACAAACAGACCAACACCACCACCGGCCGCGCCGCTTTGCGCAAGTCCTACGCCGACGGTCTCGCCGCGCTCACGCCGCGCCCGTATATCCATAATCACGTGATCGACCTTCAGGGCGGCGGACGCGCGAACGGGCGTGCCTACGTCGAGTTGCGAGACGCCAGCCATAATATGAGCTGGCTCGGCACGGGCTACTACGAGGACGAGTACGTCAAGGCCGGTGATGATTGGAAATTTCAGTCGCGCAAATTCCATCGCGTGCATATGGAGGAGCGGCCGAAGAAGTAGCGGTGCCGGTCGCACGCGCGGAGTGTGAGCACGATTGAATGAACGCGACGAGCGCGGGCGGTCCGGGATTCTCTATGTGGTCGGCATGCCGCTCGGGAATCCCGGCGATATCTGCGTGCGGGCGCTGGAGGTGCTGCGCGCCGCCAGCCTCATCGCGTGCGAAGATACGCGCCGCACCGGACGCATGCTGGCCGAACATTCAATCGGCACGCCGACCCTCAGCTACTTCGAGCATAACGAGGAACGCCGCACACCCGAGATCATTGGGCGTTTGCGCGCGGGCGCGACCGTCGCGCTGGTGACTGACGCCGGCACTCCGGCAATCTCTGATCCAGGCTACCGGCTGGTGCGCGCGGCGCACGAAGCGGGAATCGCGGTCAGGGCGGTGCCGGGGCCGTCGGCACCGATAGCCGCGCTATCCATCGCTGGTCTCCCCACCGACCGTTTCGTGTTCGAGGGTTTCCTGCCACCGCGCGACGCCGCGCGCCGCAACGCGCTAGACGCGCTGGCCAAGGAGGCGCGTACGATGATTTTTTTCGAGGCGGCGCGCCGTCTCAAGGAAACTCTGGCCGAGATGGCGGTCGCCTTCGGCGGCGCTCGTATGGCCGCCGTCGTGCGCGAAGTCACCAAAATCCACGAAGAGACCAGGCGCGGCACGCTCGACCAGTTGACGGCGATTTTCGCTGCGCGCGAGCCACTTGGTGAGATTACGCTGGTGGTCGAAGGCGCTGCCGAGCCGCGCGATCGCGTGCGCGAAGGTTTGCACGGCGTCGACGAAATGGCGGCGGTGGAAGCGATGTGTGAGGCGGGATTGAGTCTCAAGCAGGCAAGCGCCGTGATCGCCAAACTCACCGGCGCGAGCCGGCGCGACATCTATCAGCGCGCGGTCAGGACGCGCGCTCCCGGCGGATAGGATGCCGCCTTCGCGCAATATTCTCTTCGATCTTGACGGTACGCTGAGCGATCCCGGATTGGGTATCGCGCATTCGCTTCAGCATGCGCTTCGATCATGCGGCGCCGCGCCGCCGCCCGAGGATGAACTGCGATGGTGCGTGGGGCCGCCGTTGCGCGAGATTTTTGCTCGGTTGCTGCCGCCGCTCCCTGGGCACCCGCAAGTGGATCACGATCAGGTGGAACGCGCGATCGCATTTTACCTCGAGCGTTATGCACATGGCGGCGCGGCCGAGAGCCGCGCCTATCCCGGCGTGGCCGAGATGCTGGCAACGTTGTCGGAGGCGTCGCGCCTGTACCTGGTGACCGCGAAGAATACCGAAATCGCCGAACGTATCCTGACGGCGCTCGCGCTGCGGCCGCATTTCGACGGCGTGGTCGGCACAGAACTCGACGGCCGCTTCAGGGACAAGGGCGACGCGGTCCGCTTCATAGTTCAGCAAAAGCGGCTGGCGCCGCCGGCGACCGTAGTTGTCGGCGACCGCGAGCATGACATCGCGGCCGGCAGACGCAACGGCCTCCTCACCGTCGGTGTGACCTACGGC
>JBOHWJ010000055.1:0-11708 GCA_050736495.1 Binataceae bacterium (SeqCode)
CAGTCAACCAGTGAAACATCGACCCATTGCCCCTTGCCGGCGCGTTCGCGATAGAGCAGCGCCGAAAGCACCGCGCTCAGCGCATGCACGCCGGTTCCGATGTCGCCCATCCCCATGGTGGTGAACACCGGCGCGCGATCGGGATAGCCGGTAAGATCGATCACGCCGGCGTAGGCCGCGCTTACATGGTCATAGCCGGGCTTGTGCGAGAAATCGCCGGTCTGCCCGAGCAGCGAAATCGAACACATCACGAGGCGTGGATTGAGCGCGCTCACGCTCTTGTAGTCAAAGCCAAGACGGCCGATTACTCCGGGCGCGAAATTCTCGACCATCACGTCGACCTTCGGCACCAGGTCGCGCACTATCTGAAGACCGGCGCGGTCCTTGAGATCGATGCAGAGGCTTTTCTTGCCACGGTTCTGCTGCACGAAATAACCGCTGCGGCCGTCCACAATATGCGGCAGATGGCGCGAATGGTCGCCGGCCGGCGCCATCTCGACCTTGATAATCTCGGCGCCCATCTCGGCCATCAGGCGCGTGACCGTGGGACCGGCCAGCACCTGGGTAAAGTCGAGAACCTTGTAGCCGTCGAGGATATGGCGAGGCTTCTCCGCGGACATTGCATACCTCTTGCGTTAAGCGGGCGTTGGCGATGGGCGCAGCCGCAAGTCGCGCGCACGATGATTCCTAGAACCATGAGCCGCCATCCGTCAACCCGCGCGTTCGGAAAGCGCAATTTCTCAAATCACAGGGAAGCGGGATAATCCGCTTTCGTGATACTCGATCACGTATGAAGTTCGGACTGTTCGGCATGAATATGCGGCCATGCGTCGGCCCGCGGGAAGTTGCGGCGGTGGTGCGCGCGGCGGAAGACGGCGGCTTCGAGAGTATCTGGGGAGGCGAGCATATCGTGTTGGCCGATCCGCATGCGCAGCCCTCGCCGCTGCCGCCGCAAACCTACCTCGGCGATCTCACGGCGACTATCGCCTTTGCCGCCGCCCTTACGCGGACGCTGCGTTTCGGCACCGGCATCATGATCCTGCCGCTGCGCAATCCGGTGATACTCGCGAAACAACTCGCCTCGCTTGATGTCATCTCGAATGGACGCCTGATCTTCGGCATCGGTATCGGCAACCTGGGGATCGAATTCAACGCGGTCGGAATGCCGTTCGATCACAAGGGGCTGCGCGCCGAGGAATCGCTGGCGGCGATGAAAGCGCTATGGACGATGGAGCGGCCGGAATTTCATGGACGCTTCTTCTCGTTCAGCGGCGTGCGGGCGGAACCGCGCCCGGTGCAAAAGCCCTATCCGGAAATTGTCTTCGGCGGCAAAACCATTCACGCCTTCAGCCGCACCGCGCGTTTGGGTGGCGGATGGTTCGGATTTGGCCTCGACCTAGAGGCGACGAAGCAATGTATCGCCGGAATTCGCGAGGCCTGCGCCAGGCATAGCCGCCGTTTCGAGGAGATCGAAATCAGTATCACGCCCAAGGGCGAGCTGGACCGCGACCTCGTGCGGCGCTACGCCGGCCTTGGCGTCGGTAGGCTGATCCTGGCGCCGCGCATGCGCACCGCGGAGGAGATGGTGCGCACGACCAAGCAGGCGGCGCACGATCTTATCGGTATATGATTGCGTATCCGATGCGAAGGGGGAGGAAAGAATCGTAGTGGGATATGTAAACCATGGAGGGGAAGCCTACAGCGAAGTCAACTGCGCCTTTTGCACGGTTGCCGCAATCTTCAACACGGACAGCATCACAATTTCACAGATGATGGGCCTGCGCGGGCATCAATCGGATGGATCGTTCGCGAAAATCCACATGGCTCGCCGTGACATTGTGAAACGCGAATTGGAGCCAAAGGAACATCTCGAATATGACCTCGCCGGAGTCAAGGATTTCGTTCAAGGGCTCAAGGCACACCTCCAGTCACCGGTCTACGTTTCGCAAGGGGGCTCATACGACACGATGGTGCCGATGCCCGTGCAGATACGCCTGATGCGCTCGTATCCGGTCGGAACTCAGTTCGCCGTCTATGCCTGCGTGGACGATCCCTACTACAAGGGAATCGGCGCCCACTGGAACTATGCGGAAAGAACCGTGGATGGATTGGAGTTCCGTGACTACCAGTACAACGACTCCGAGGACAACCCGCCGAAAATCTCGGAGACGTTCATCCCGCCGAAGGCCGGAGAGAACGAGCGCTACGGCCGCGGCATCGTGCTGGTTTTCCGGCGGCACGGCACCTCGCTGGTCTAACGGGAACCGACCTTCGCACGCGCGCGCATCCGGTGTTACGCCTGCGCCGCCCGCTCGACCATCACCGCCACGTCGCGCACCGCTTTCACGCCGTCGCCCAACGCGGCGGCGCCCGCGGCCACCACCACCCGGCTCACCCCCGCCTCGGCGTATTGCCTGATAGCGTCGAGTGCCGGCGGCGCTTGCAGCAACACACCGAATTCGAGTTTATCCGCCTCGCGTCCAGCTTCCGCCGCCATGCGTTTTATCTGCGGGATACATTCGCGCGCCGTTGCCGCGCTGAGCCCGCCCGGACACCAGCCGTCGGCATATTGTGCGACACGCTTGAGCGCATATTTCGGATCATGCGCGCCGAGGATTATTTTCGGACCCGGCTTCTGCACTGGCTTCGGGAAGAGGCGCACGGATGGGAATTTTATTATCTCGCCTTCGTAGCTGGCTTCGTCCTTGCTCCACAGTTCGCGCAGCGCCCCGATCGACTCGCGCAGATGCAGCCACCGCCGCTTGAAGTCGACGCCCATAACCTGCGCTTCCTCGGGAAACCAGCCGGCCCCGACGCCAAGCATCAGCCGTCCGTTGGAGTAGAGGTCAAGCGACGCCGTCACCTTGGCGGTTTCGATCACGTTACGTTCGGGCAGCAGGCAGATGCCGGTCGCGAGCTTGATACGCGAGGTCGCATGAGCGGCGATGGACAGCGCCACGAACGGGTCGATCAGATGAGCGTAGAAGTCGGGCACCTTGCCGTCGGCGGATCGCGGATAGTGAGTCGTATAGGCAGTCGGCACGACCAGATGCTCAGCCACCCAGAACGATTCGAACCCGAGATTCTCCGCTTCTTTGAAGATATCCCCGGGATTACCGGATTTCTCGGTCAGAAATGTCAGCACACCGGCTTTCATCGATCGCTAACCTCCATGATATTGGCGTATGATACCCGCGCTTGGCGGTTTCGGCGCACAATCCCGCCATGCGCGCGACCATAGCATAGCGCCCGCCGATCGCGATCCGCCCGTGCCATGCCGATTTCGCCGGCGCGGCTGTGGGCCCGCTGTGCCAATCAGCGCGATTCGGCCGGAACGATCTCCAGCGTCAACCTTTCGGTGCCGCGGATTATCGTAACCGATGACCGCAGACCTACGCGTTCGCCGGTGAGCACGCGTTGCAGGTCGTCGAGACCCGCCAGAGTTTCGCTGCCGAAGCCGACCATGACGTCACTCTTTTTGATTCCCGCGCGCTCCGCCGGACTTCCGGGTTCAACCGCGACCGCCAACACGCCGCTGTCATGGCGAAGGCCATAGAAACGCACGACCCGGCGATGAAGTTCGACGGTGTGGCCCGCGATGCCGATGTACGCGCGGACGACGTGTCCATTTCTCATCAGTTGGCCGGCAACCAGTTTGGCGGTGTTAATTGCAATCGCAAAGCAAAGTCCCTGGGCCGGCATGATTACAGCGGTATTGACACCGATGACCTCGGCGCGCGA
Source organism: Binataceae bacterium (SeqCode) (assembly GCA_050736495.1). Classification (GTDB taxonomy): domain Bacteria; phylum Desulfobacterota; class Binatia; order Binatales; family Binataceae; genus JBOHWJ01. Next base: position 3,742 of record JBOHWJ010000055.1, read on the forward strand.
GTTCACCAGTGGGCCGCCGGAATTGCCTGGATTGAGCGCCGCATCGGTTTGAATCACATTGTCGATCAGACGTCCCGATCGCGAACGCAGTGAGCGTCCAAGTGCGCTCACCACGCCGGCTGTGACGGAGCATTGGAAGCCGTAGGGGTTTCCGATCGCAACCGCCAGTTGACCGACGCGGATGCGTTGCGAATCGCCGAGCGACACCGCGCCGAGGCCGTCCGCCACGATGCGGATGACGGCGAGGTCAGTGCCCGGATCCGCACCGACGAGTTCGGCCGGCGCACGGCGTCCATCCGCCAGCGCGACCTCGATTTTCGCGGCATCCTCGACCACGTGACTGTTGGTCATGACGTAGCCGTCGGGCGTGAAGATAAAGCCCGACCCGGTCGCATGGCCCTCGTGCGGCATATTGCCAGCCGTGCGATTCACAGTGCGTGAGCGATGCGTGACCTCGATATTGACCACCGATGGGCTGATGACCTCGGCGGCGTGAACCACCGCACGCGAATAGGCGTCAAAAATTTCGCCTTCGGAAACCTCCGGCGGGGACAACGCCTTGCCGTTGCTGGCATCCGAAAGCAACCGCAGTTGTGCATTCATTGAATATGCTCCTGCGGTTTAATCTAACCATCGCGTCAAGTTCCCGCCGCACCGCCCAAGCGAGCCGCGCCAAGGGCACAAGCGTGATTTGCGGCGGGTAGCGGGGGGCGAGTCAGTGAGCACGCTTGATGGCGTCATCGATCATCTGCGCGGCCTCTTCGGGTCCGGCCCATTGGATGATCTTCACCCATTTGCCCGCTTCGAGCTCTTTGTAGTGGCGGAAAAAATGCGTGATCTGATTGCGCAGAATTTCGGGGACGTCCAGATAGCCGCGGATGCCGGTGTAGTAGGGATTCAGCCGGTCGAGTGGCACCGCAATGATCTTTTCGTCGGGACCCGCCTCGTCTTCCATTATGAGCACGCCCACCGGCCGGCAGCGCACGACCGCGCCCGGAATCACCGGCACTTGCGCAAGTGCCAGCGCGTCAATCGGATCGCCGTCGCGGGCGAGCGTATTGGGGATGAAGCCGTAATTGCCGGGATAGAACATGGCGGTATGCAGGAAGCGGTTGACGAACAGCGCTCCCGACGCTTTGTCGAGTTCGTATTTGACCGGCACGCCGCCCTGCGGAATTTCGATCAACACATTGATATCGAACGGCGGCGCGTTGCCAGCGGGAATTTTGCTGATATCCATTCTCTTCACCTTCCTCCTGATTTTAATTTAGGCGCACGCGCGCAATCGCGCCACGACGCTGGTTTCATCGCGCCGTGACGGCCGTCCGCGCGCGCGCCGGCCGATGGAGTTGGCTTGCTCCGGACGGCCATGAATAGTATCCGTAACGAGACCCTGGCAGGGTGCCGAGAAGCCCAAAACAAAACTGAGATGAATCGTTCCGCGTTCTCGGCACCCTGCGTGAAACTGGCTCCATTCGTAAAACTTCTCGCCCGCCGCGTGAGAGATAAACGTGGGGGCGCAGGCGGTTGAAATAGTCTTTCAACAGCCTGTTTGGATGGCAGCCTTGGAATGCCGTGCGCCCGAGCCTGTCGCCGCCGGGTTCTTCGATCTCAACAACTCAGCGTCCAATGCGAAAATCGTTGCTGCAGAGCCTTCTCATCTATGCGATCGCGATAGCTATCGTATGGTACGTCGCGCGTGGCGTTTCGTGGGAACAGGTGGTCCGCGCGATGAACCACGCCACGCTGCCACTGCTGGTGGTCTCCAGCCTTGGCGGATTCCTGTGCTGGTTTATCGGCGATACGATCCTGTTCTCGCGTTTGTTCACCTACTTCCACGGACGCACCACGGTTCTCGAACTGCTGCCGACCACCACCACCGTCTATTTCCTCCAGATCGTCAACTCGATCGTCGCCAGCGGCGCGTTCGCATTGTTCCTGCATACGCGCAAACGAGTGCCGTGGATAACCAGTGGATGCACGCTGATGTTCCAAGCCTACGTCGACATCATGCTGCTCGCGATTCTGTCAATCACCGCGATCGGTTTGGTGCCGAGTTCGCCGATTCGTCCGGGCCTCGATTACGCGGCGGCCGTGCTCGGTGTCATCTGCGTCGTCACCGCCTTCTGGCTTTTCTGGGAGCCGCGGCCGGGATTCGGCCGCTTGCTGCGATGGCTCTATGAGCGGCCCTCGATGCGGAGTTTTCGGATGGCGCGGCCATCGCACTATCTGAAGCTGCTGGCGATCCGGTTTTTGATTTTCGTCGGCGCCGGCCTGGCGCTCTATGGCCAGTTCGTGAGCTTCCACATCAAGGTGCCGCTGGTGCAGGTGCTCGCGCTCGCGCCGTTCGTGCTGGCGGTTGGGAACGCACCGATTTCGCCCGGCGGAATCGGCACGACACAATTCGTCTTCACGATTGGCTTCGCCCAATTCGCCAGCAAAAACGATCTGCTCGCGGTTTCATTGGCGGCGACCGCGTTCAATTTCCTCTTCCGCATCCCGATGGGCTTGCTCTCGGGCCCATCGCTGGCCGGCGAGATCGCGGGCGCGAAGCGTGAGTTCAAGGCGCATCCTTCCAAGGCCAACCGGCTACCCAAGGCCGGCCAGCTTCCCTGAACCCATGCCGCGGCAGCCGTTTCGCCAGTGCGCGCGTGCGAGGCCCGGCTCATCCCGCGATGAACGCATCAAGTCGGGCTGGCGATCCGCCGGCACCCTGGGATCGGAGTGCTGAACGGTGATCACGACGAAGATGAAGCGCACGAGCAGACACGCCGCCGGTATCACTGTCCAGGCAATTTCGAGGGCGGCCCCGCCAAGGATCGTCGACGCATTCACCAGTCGCGGCGCATCATTTGGAGCTGGTACGGGGAACTGAATTCGCCATGCGGGGAAGGCGCAATTCGGATCGGCCGTAACATGGCATGGCGGCGAATGGCGAGAGCCGCGCACGCTAACGGCTTGCGCCTCATCGACCCATCCGATAGGACGGGAATTAATGTGATGTGGCAAGCGCACGGTATCGTGTACGCCCCACTGCGCGGGGAAGTGTGGCATGTCGAATGACGCGAAGCTGAATCCGCCCTTTCGGGCTGAACATGTCGGCAGCTTGTTGCGGCCGCCCGACTTGATCGGCGCGTTCAATGCGCATAACCGCGGCCAACTCGACGACGCGCGCTTTCGCGAAATCCAGGACCGCTGCATCATCGACGCGATCCGGCTCCAGGAAGAGGCCGGATTGAATTCCATCAGCGACGGCGAATTTCGCCGTAGCTCGTGGGCCTACGGCTTTGTCGAAGCGCTCGATGGCTTCGTCAACCGCCCCTCACCGTGGAAATTCCACGACGACGAAGGCAAGGATTACGACATCGAAACCTGCTACGCGACGCGCAAACTCAGACGCACGCGCGGCATCACGACGGGAGAATTCGACTTCGTGCGCGCTCACACCAAGCGCACGCCCAAGGTCACGATGCCCTCGCCAAGCTTCATGCATTTCTTCATGGGCGCCGATTGTGCCGACCCGGCGGTCTATCGTGACAGCGACGAATTCTGGGAAGACCTGCTGCTTATCTATGAAGGAGAGCTCGCGGCGCTGAGCAAGCTCGGCGCGACCTACCTGCAAATCGACGAAGTGCCGCAGGCCATGCTGTGCGACAGCAAAATTCGCGAACAGGTGCGCGCCTTCGGTCAGGACCCCGACAAACTCACGGCCAGGTACATCGACGCCATCAACCGTATCCTGAAGAAGCGCCCCGCCGGAATGACGGTTGGGATGCATCTGTGCCGCGGCAACTTTCGTTCGCGCTGGCTCGCCCAGGGCGGTTACGAAGCTGTCGCCGAGCGGCTGTTCAACGAGGCCGGCGTCGACGGCTTCTTCCTCGAATACGATAGCGCGCGCGCCGGCGATTTCTCGCCCTTGCGTTTCATGCCCAAACACAAGTTCGTGGTCCTCGGCATCGTGAGCACCAAGACTCCCGTGCTGGAGGACAAGGCGGCCCTACGCAAACGTATCGAGGAAGCCGCGCGCTACCTGCCGCTGGAACGTCTCGCCATCAGTCCGCAGTGCGGATTCGCCAGCACCGTGGGCGGCAATCTGCTCTCGATCGACGACGAAAGATCGAAGCTTCGCCTGATCGTCGAAGTGGCGAATGAAGTGTGGCGCTAGGGCAAACGACGGCCACCTATGACAGGCCGCCGTGAACTGAGGGGGAGCATCGGCATCGAGGATACGTGCTGGCGCATGCGGACGCGGCTGTTTGCCGTCGTCGCGCTCGCATTTGCGTTGACGGCGGCGATGGCCGGCTCGGGCCGTTGCGACGATAACACGGTGGTGATCCCGCCGGGCACGTGCATGCGCGTGGCCGAAAAATACGTCAGCAATCCCGAGAAGCGCGATCGAAGGTACATCGCTTTTTTTCAAAAATGCGGCGATCGCGACACCCTCAACGTACTGCTTCGCGGCTTTGCGGCAAGCCAGAAAACCAGCAGTTCCCTGACGCTCGCGGCCGCCGTACAAGCCGCCCTGAGTGCGCCGGCGCTCAAGGGCGGCGCTTGGGGCGCGGCCCGCCTGAACGAGGCGTTTCCCACAATCCGGAACGCCGACAGCCGCGTCTTGCTGGTGCCAATCCTGGGCGCACACAACCAGTGCGCGACCCTCATTGGTCTGCTGATGCGAGACTCGAGTGCGCCGGTACGCAAAGCGGCGGCGGTCGCACTGGCGGAGTGCAGCCCCGCAGTCGACAACGACCTGCTGTTCAGGGTGGCACACTCCGATCGGAGTCCCGAGGTACGTGCCGCGGCCTGGATGACGCTTGAGCGGCTTGGCTGGCTGCGAAACCCCGACGACTTGCTGGCGGCGCTAAATGCGCAAAGCGACGCCAGCGCCGCCATCCAGCTCTTCGACGCCTGGATCGAGGCTTTGCCAGCGCCGGTCTCGCCTGCCGCTTACGCCGAACAACTGCTCGCGCTCGCGCGTGACGGCACTCGCAACCAAGCAACGGGCGCGCTAGTGACGATCGTCAACGTGCTCGAGACCGGCGAAAGTGCCGGCGCTCATGAAAAACCGCTGCCGGTCGATGCGGCGGCGCTGCATGACGCCCTCGAGCATCGCCGCACCGAAATTGCCAGCGCGGCGTTGCGCCGTTTCACAGGTCAAGGCGGCAGCGACCGCAATGCCGCCGCGGTCGATTTTGCCGCCTTCGCCGCAGCCGAAGGATGCACCAGCGGCGACTGCGTCAGCGCCACACCGCGTATCCTTGGCGCCACCGACGACCTTCCGGCACGGCTTGCGGGCGAAGCCTCGGCCATGTTTGCCGCCGTCAGCGGCTCTGGCTTCGTGGCCTATCGCCGGCGCGAATATGTCCGCGTGATCGTCATCGCCACGGTTATCATGCTGATCGGGATCGGCGCATGCCTGTGGCGGGGCGGCATCACCCTGGCAACGCCAGCCATCGTGGCGTTCGGCGCATTCGCGGCCGGCTCCATACTTCAATTGTTCGCCACCACTCACGCAGCGGGCGCATGGCCGCCGCTAAGGCTGTGGCCAGCCACCTTCGTCGGCAATGTCACCATCGCAACGATGGTGGCCGCGCTGATCGCGTTTGCGTTTGAACCCGGGCGGCGCCGCACGATCGCCGCGTTTATCACCGCCGAAGTGTCCTGGTGGATACTGCCGCTGGTGCTGGCGGCGACCGGCGTGTCGCTGCATACGCGGCATTATGGCGGCGGAATGACGACGCTGCTGGCGCCAATCGCGGGAGCATGCGCGGTCCCGTTTCTGGCCTGGGCGCTGACCGGGCTGGGCGGGATTCTTTCGCAACGCATGCTTGCGCGTCATCGCGGCATCGGCCGCGGTCTCAACACCACCGCGTGAAAAACGGGCGTCGTTCCAAATCTTCGCTGCCCTTCAGGGAAGGATCAGAGAGCGGGAGCAGACATGGAAGAATCGCCTTTCGCCGGCGTGCTAGCCTTGCTCGGGCGCGCATGCTTGGCTGTCGGGATGGGTCGCATATGGATTGAAACGGTGCGGGAGGCTCGGCGCTTAATCATCGCGGTAGTCGGCTTCACACTGGTTTTGGGCGGGGTGGTGATGATGGTCACGCCCGGACCCGGGTGGCTGGTGATTTTTCTCGGTTTGAGCGTGCTCGGGGTGGAGTTCGTATGGGCACGGCGGCTGCTCAAGCGGATCAAGGAGAAAGGCGCTCAGATTGGCGGCGCCATGTTCGGCAGGAACCAGAAATCATCTTCGGGAAGCGACGCGCACTGAGCCACACGCGTGCGGTAGCATTATGCGACCAGGCTGTGAGCTTCGTACAGTGCCCGCAGACGCCCATCGCGGCGCTGATTCAAGTCACCCCATTCGCCCGACTCGACCACCCGCCCATCCTCGATTACGTAAATCAAGTCAGCCCATCGGATCGCCGACAGGCGATGCGCGATCATGAGCACGGTGAGGCCGCCCCGCAGCGCCTCGATAGTGCCGAGCACCCTGGCTTCGTTTTCGTAATCGAGACTGTTGGTGGCCTCGTCCAGAATAAGTAACGCGGGACGGCGCAAAAGCGCACGCGCGAGCGCAAGCCGCTGTCTTTCGCCCTGCGAAATCAGCGCACCACGCTCGCCCACCATAGTGTCGATGCCATTGGGCAGCGCCAGCGTGAAATCCTCGGCCGCTGCCATCCGGAGCGCCTCGCGCATTTCAGTTTCGTCCGCTTGCGGGCGCGCCCACAGCAGATTCTCACGCACGCTTAGGTTGAACAGCAGCGCCTCCTGCGCAACGTAGCCGATTTGCTGGCGCCAGGCGCGCGCACCGGGCGGATCGAGCGGCACGCCGTCAATTGTGATTCGCCCTGAATCCGGCGCCATCAAACCCATGACGAGGTCGGCGATGGTGCTCTTGCCCGCGCCTGAAGGTCCCACTATCGCGGTAATCCCGCCTGCCGGAATTATCATGTCGAGGTCATTCGCGGCGGCCACCGAGCCGGGCTGGTAGGCGAAGCCGACGCCTTCGAGCCGGATTTCGCGGCGCAGGCGCGGTCGTTCGGCGCCGTCATGCTCCGGCTCCGCGGCGGCCAGGCAGCGGTTCTCCAGTTCGCGGATATGAGTGAAGTACGGAATCCCGTTGACCACGGCGCGGTAATAGCGATGAGCTGACATCAGGCGCGGCATCAGGCGCGCAAACAACAGCAGCAGTATCAGGATGGCGGCCGACGGCACCGCAAGAATCTCGATCGAAACGTACAGCACCGCGCCCAGAATGATGGTCGCGCCCAGTTCGAACCACCAACCCGCGGCTGCCTGCTCGCGCGCCACTTCGATATTGGTCGCGGCGATAAGCCGGCTCAAGGCTGAGAAGAGATCGAAGTTGCGCGCCTGCGCACCATAGGTCTTGGCGGTTTTCAGGGTTTGCAGATGTTCGATCGAGGCGGCGTAGAGACGGGTGGTCTGATCGGTCAATTCCTCGCCGTGCTGTTGGAGGCTGCGAACCTTGCCGCGCAGCCCAAAGGCCAACGCCGCGCCCGCGGCTAGCACCAGCAGCGTCATCGACGCCGACAGCATCAACGCGAGCCCGACGTAGAGCAGGCCCATCACGAGGTCGCCAGCCAGTTCCACCGCCTGGAGGGCGAGAAAGCCCACCCACGTGAGTTCATCGGTCAAGGCGTGGGCGAAATCGGAACTGCGGCTGCGCGTGATGAAGAGCCAGTTGGCGCCGATGATGGCGCGGTAGAGGCGCCGGCGCAGCACGTCCACCAGGTTCTGCTCGACCGTGCCGATAGCAACGCCGCTCAAGCGCCCAAGCATCGCACGCGCCGCCATGATCACGACAAAGAGCGCAAGCAGTACCAGCAGCGTCGGATGGATTCCCACCGCGGTGAAGCCACCGGCGATTATCCGGGCGTAATGGCCAACCTCGCCCTGCTTGTCGAGATTGACTCCCACCACCTCCAGCAGCGGCAATAGCAGCATCACGC